>DAINBW010000545.1:0-2422 GCA_036732745.1 Spirochaetales bacterium
CCGCGGTCAAGGACGCGGCGACGGCGGCGGGTCTCGTCCCGGCGCCCTGCGCGGGCGCGCGGGAACTCCCGACGCCGGCGGCCATCAGGCTCGAGCTCCGCGCGCGCGGCGGCGCTCCCGGTTGGAATGAAACGCCCGTCCAGGCGCTGAAGGCCTGGCTAAACGGGGAACGGATCGCCTACACCGAGCGGCGGGACGGCGCGGCGCGCCGCCTCGAGATCGCGCCGCGGGACGCGAAAAAAGGCCTCGTGCTGGAGGCCGCCTACGAGGAAGGCCCCGAAGAAACCGTCCTTCGCCTGACGATAGGCTCCAAGGCCAGGCTCGCCGACATGCTCGGAAGGCTCGGCCCCGCGGCGGCGCGCGCCGCGGTGGTCAAGGTCCTTTCCTACGACTGAGGCGGGGAACTCTTCGTTTCCGAATCCAGCCTGGCAAGGTGCTCGTCGAGCTCGGCGGCGTGATCGAGGCTGCGGCCGCCGATGCGCGCGGCCTCCTCGACGGCCCGCTCGATCGAGGAGAAATCCGCGAAAATCGATTCCACGCGGGTGGCGAGTCCCACGGAAAAATCCTTGATGCGCAGGAGCTTGGCGGCGCCGGTTTCGATGCCCGCGGCGGCGCCCTCGACCTCCCCCTCCGCGCGGACGGAGAGCTTGACGAGTTCCGCCGCCTTGCGCTCCAGCTCGGCCGCCTCCGAGGATACGGCGCCGAGCCCGTCGAGGATGGAGGCCAGCGCGTCGAAGGTGGATCGCACATCCTCCGCGAGGCGCGCGACCTCGGCGGAGAATCGCTCCACGGATTCTTCCGCCGCCCGCGCGGCCTCGCCGCTCTCGGCGAGCGCCTCGGCTATGCGCCCCGTTTCAAGGCGGGTGTCCTCGGCCAGTTTTCGCACGCCCTGGGAGATCACGGCGAAGCCCTTGCCGGCCTCGCCCGCCCGGGCGGCCTGGATGGAGGCGTTCATCGCGAGAAGGCCCGTCTTGTCCGACAGGTCGCTGATGCCGGACGCCGCCTCGAGGACCCGGGCGCTCGAGGAGCGGACGCGCTCGACGCCCTCCTTGAGTCCCTTGAGGTCCCGTCCTTGGCGTTCCGCCGTCTCCATGATGGAGCCGACGATGCTTTTCTTCTCCGCCGCGAGGCCGGCGACGCCCCGGACCGTCGCCAGGATGCGGGCGAGGGAGTCGTTGGTCTCGGCGAGGAGGCCGTTCTCCTCGGCGACGGCCTGCTTGAGGCGCTTTGAGCGCTCCACCACCTCGCGGTTGGCGTTCTCGGCGCCCGCGGCGTCGTTGGAAAGGCCCCGGGCGTCGCGCCCGATCGACTCGATTTCGCGCTTGATGGCCGAGGAGTATTCCCGGCTCGCTTCGGAGGCGGCGCCGAGTTCGCGGCCCGTCGCGAGGGCTCCCCGGGTGCCGGCGACGAGGCGGGCGAGGGCTTCCGCCCGATCCCGGCTCTTGGCCAACTCGCCTTCGGCGAGCCGGACGAGTTCCTCGTTGAGCCGCGATTGGAAATCGATGACCAGCAGGATGATCAATAGAAGCATGAACAGCGCCGTGACGATCGAAGCGTCCGGCCCGCCGACGCCGCCGAGGCGGGGGAGCGCGATGCCCAAGGCGAACAAGAGGTAAGCCGTCAGGCCGAAACCGGCGAGGACGCGCATTTGCCGCAGGCCGAGCGCGATCATCGAGTTGGTGGTCACCGCCGCGAGCAGGTAGACGAAAAAGCGATAGGGATCCCCGATGCCCTCGAAGGGCAGGAACACGCCGAGCCAGACGACGTTGAGCATCGTTCCCGCGCTCGCGAGGTAGGAGGCCCCGACATAGCGACCGCCCCGCACGAACGCGAGCGAGGCGATGAAGCAGGACTCCGTGAGCATCACGGCCAGGAAAAACCGCAGATAGTGCGCGGGGGCGGCCAGGAAGCGGACCAAGCCCATCGCCACGAAGCCGAGGATGAGAACCAGGTTCATGTAGACGAGGAAGGGAACCCGCCGCCGCATCGTGGCTGACAGGCTTTCCCGCGCCGAATCCTTGAAAAACAGCCGCACTATGGACATCCTCTTGCCTCCCTTCATCAGTATGGCGAACGGGAGCCGACGAGTAAACCCGCGGCCTTTTCCGTGGCCGACGCTTCCGTGGCCGAGACCTTCGCGGCCCGCGCCTCCGCGGCCGACGTTCCCGGAGCCGAAGCCTCCGAAACCGGCGGGGCGGGCCGGAGCGCCGGGTCGGGGCCCATCCGGGCCATCGCCACGAGGGCCAACTTCTCGAGGCCCTTGCGGAGCCGCCCAAGCTCGGCCGGCCGACCATCGGCGACCGCCTGGAGCCGGCGGGCGAGGGTCTCGTACGCGGATCGGTACTTTGGATGCGCGAGCTTGCGGAGCCGGGCGAGGGCGAAGGCCTGCCCCTGGTCCTCGCCGAGGAGCCCGACCGCGTCG
>DAINBW010000546.1:0-2421 GCA_036732745.1 Spirochaetales bacterium
GACGACGCCAGGACCTGCGCCGCCCTCTTTCTGGCGGCGGCCCGCCGGCTCGAGCGCGAGCCGGAGGCGGCGGCCGAGGCATGAGGGACGCGCAGGGCGCGCCCTTCCTCGCCGCGCGCGACAAGGCGGGCAAGGGCGGCTGGACCCGCCTCGACGGTCCGGGCCGCGTCGGCCTGGCCCTCCTCGGCGCCCTCGCGGCCGCCCTCGTCGGCGCCTTTGCCTTCATCGCCGCCGGCAGGTACCTGGCCGTTTCCATCGCCGGAGCGCAACATCCGGCCGACGGCCGCGCGGGCATCCTCGGCGCGGGCGCCGCCGCTCCCGCCTCCCCGAACGCCTACCATCCCCTCGAGGCCGCCAATCCGGGCTTTTCCGACAGCCTTTCGGAACTGCTCCGCGTCCGCGCGGCGATCGCCACTCTTTCGGAACGACTTTCTCCGGCGGCGCTCGCCGGGCAAAGCCCCGAGGAGGCCGCCCGCGCCGCCGCCGATCTCGTGGCGACCGCCCGCCGCGGCGGTCTCGACCCGGAACGCGCCGTCGGCGCCGCCCTGCCGGGCCCGGGCGCCGCGGCCGCCCTCCTGGCCATCGACCGCGACCTCGACGATTTCCGGGAAGCCGCGGCCCGCAAGGGTCGCGCCGCCGAGGCCTACGCGGAAATCGCCGAGCTCGTGCCGAAGATGCGCGCGCTCAGGCGGCAGATCGAGGCCGCGCTCGGCGCGGCCTACGCCGAACTCCGACGCGACCGGGACGGCAACCTCCCCGCGCCGGCGGCCGACGGCAAGATCGGCCCCCTCGCTCGCCGGGGCGAGGTGTATCCGCCGCCGCGCCGCGACCTCGACCGCGCCCATCCCTACGCCCTCGACATTTTCTTCACGAGAGTGCAGGCCGGATCGGGCGGCGAGATCGGCCCGGAAATCCTGTCCGTCTCCTCGGGCATCGTCCTCGCGTCGGCGCGGGACTGGAAGGGCGGCGCCGGCCAATCGAGCTACCGCTCCGGCGGCCTTTCCCCCAATTCGGGCAACGGCGTCATCGTCTACGACCCCGCCGCTCGCCGCTATTACAGCTATTTCCACCTCTCCAAGGTCGCCGTGGAGCCCGGCAGCGTCGTGAGCAAGGGCCAAAGCCTGGGCCGTGGCGGCGACACGGGTTCCAACGCCCGCAAGGCGGGCCACGGCGGCCACGTCCACTTTGAAATCTTCGACGCGGCCCGCGGCAAGGCCCTGGCCGCCCTCGAGATCAGGGGCCTTCTTTTTTGACGAAAAATGGATACTATCTCCAAAGTTCGCTATATTTAAGCATACGGATTGAAGGAGGAACCATGAAGCGATTCGCTCTCGTCCTCGCCCTTATCGCTCTTTTTGGCGGCATTGCGGGCGCGCAAACCTTTGACGAACTGAAGGGCGCCCTCAGCGACATCGCCACGGGCGGCGCCAAGACCATCGGCGTCAACGCGGCCATCGGCAACACCTGGTCGGACGCCTTCATCGGCTCCTTCCCCCACTTCGGCGCGGGAGTCTTTGTCGGCGCAACCGGCACGGGCATGACCACCAACATCAAGAGTTTCATGACCCAGATGGGCGCCTCCCTGCCGCCCCAGTTCGACGCCCTCGGCTTCCCCATCCCAGCCCTCGGCGCCATGGCCAAGATCGGCCTTCCCTTCCTGCCGATCGATGTCGGCATCAAGGTGGGCATGATCCCGCCCCAACTCCAGTCGATGATCCCCGGCAACTTCGAGGTCGACTACCGCAACCTCGGCATCAGCCTCCGCGCCGCCCTGGTCAAGGAAAAACTCTTCCTGCCGGACATCAGCCTCGGGGCCTCGTGGAACCGGGTGAACGGCATGGTCAGGACTTCCGTGGGATCGGCTAAAAGTTTCACGATCGCCATCCCAGCGGCGGATTCATATGAGATCACCGCGCTGGCTCCCAAGGTCGGCTTGGAATGGGCCGCCAATACCTACGACTTCAACCTCCAGGTTTCCAAGAGACTCCTTTTCATTCTCACTCCCTATGTCGGTGCCGGCTACAGCATGGGTCCGGGCACGGTCAAGGCCGGCGTTTTCAGCAGCGTTACCGGTTTGAAAAACGGCGCAACCGCGATGACCCAGAGCGACTTCGACACCCTGAACGCCTACCTGAGCGCCAACGGCTATCCGACCGTTTCCCAGTCCGAGGGCCTCGTCTTTACCGGCGACGCCGCCAAGACCCTCCGCATCTACGGCGGCTTCTCGCTCAACATTCTCTTGGCCCTCGACTGCCAGGTGATGTACGTGCCGGACACCAAGCAGCTCGGCGCCTCCGTCTCCGCGCGCATCCAGCTCTAAGCCCATCCCGCGGCCGCAAGGCCGTCACGCCGCGCCCCCGCGAGGGGGCGCTTTTTTTCGCGTCGGAGCGCCGCGCCGCGACGCGCCGGCGAGAGCAGGCC
>DAINBW010000547.1:0-2407 GCA_036732745.1 Spirochaetales bacterium
CGTTGCCGTCGTTCGAGGCGACCGCCACCAGGGCCGGCCGCACGATGCGGTTCTTGGTGAGGCCGGCGTTCTCGATGGCGGCCTTGATCATGCGTATGCGGACCTCGTCGGAGACCCCGGCCTTCTGCTCCTTGTTGAGCTGGAGGATCAGGTCGCGTAGGGCGGTCGCCGCGGGATCGGTCCCGTTGCTGCCGAGGCAGGCAAGGCCGAGGAGTCGCTCCTCGTCGTCGAAGCCCTTGGTGTAGGAGGCCAGGGCGCCGTCCACGACGCCCGTGTCCTTGGACTTGTAGGCGACGAGGCTCCGGAGGGCGAGTTTGCGGAGGTCGGAGAAGATCTTGGCCTCGGCGCGGTCGCGCGGAGCCTTGAGGTGGCCCAAGGCCAGGGCCTGGGCGGCGACGGCGCCCTTGCGCTCGACGGGCGCGGAGGAGGAGGCGTTGAACTTGAGCGCCAGCACCTTGCGCGCCGGCTCCTCGGTGTCGATGAGGCCCTTCAGGATGTCCGAGGGGTCGGCGACGATGTTCGGCAGCGAGCGCTCGGCCTGCTTCTTCACGCGCTGGGAATACCAGCCGTCCGCCGCGAAGAAGACGGGGGAGAAGCCGCGCGGATCCTTGAGCTTCTCGAGGGCCACGATGGCGCCGTAGGCGAGCTTCTCGCCGGAGTCGGCGTCGTCCGCCGGCTTCAGGTTGAGGTCGCGGAGGAGGAGCGAAATCCGCTCCGCGTAGCCCAGGGCGCGCATCCGGCCGAGGGCCGTCAGGGCTTCGGCGCGGGCGAGGGGATCCTTGACCTGCTCGACGACCATCCAGAGGAAGGGCGCGGAGGCCTCGTGCTTGTACTCGCCGAGGGCGGCCGCGACGGTGCGGATCGCGCGGGCGAAGAGTTCCTTGTCGGAGGCGCTCGTATAGTTGTTCTGCGTCCGCAGCATCTCCTCGAGGGCCTCGGCGATGACCGGCGCGGTCTCGCGGTCCTTGAGCCCGACGAGGTTCTGGATGGCCGCGTGCTTCTGCTGGAGGCCCTCCGCTTCCCGGTAGAGATTCCGGTAGACTTCGGCCTCCTCGTCGGCCAGGAGGGGAATCACGGCGGCGATGACCAGCGCGGCCGCGAGCGCGATGCGTCTCTTCATACTGTCTCCATTACTCGTAGTAGACTTCCGTCTTCAGATCCTCGCGGATCGCGTATTCGTAGGCGCGGCGGCCCTTGAGGGCGCCCGCCCCGTCGTATTCGGAAAGGGAAAGGACCTGGCCGAGCGGGCCGTAGGAGAAGACGCTCTTGGCGGCGAGCGAACCGTCGGCGCGGCGGAACTCGAGGGTTTCCACGCGGCCGTCCTTGTTGATCGTCGCCTCGTACTTCTGGAGGGCGCCGTCGGGGCCGAGGAAGGATTTCTTGGCGAGGAGACCGTCGGCGCCGTACTCGAAGACGATGGAGCCCGTCGCGCGGCCCGCGGCGTCCTTCATGTCGATGCGGACAAGACGGGCCTTGTCGTAGACGTAGGAGGTGAGGGCCTTGACGAGCCCCTTCGCGTCCATCGCCTTCCATTCAAGACGGTTGCCGGACGCGTCGTAGGCGTAGGTGGAGGAGGACTGGAGCTGGCCCTTCGGGTCGAGGAGGCGCTCGGCCAGGACGCGGCCGTCCTTGTCGAGGTCGAACTCGCGGCGGAGCTTGACCTTGCCGTCGGCGTCATAGAGGGTTTCCGCGCTCTGGCGGCCGGCCGCGTACTCGGGCACGAGGCGCTCGATCGGGTCGGGGCGGGAGGCGTCGAAGACGGCCTTCTCGGCGAGGAGCTTGAAAGCTTGGTCGTATTTGCTTACCGAATATTCATCGACGAGGCCGTCGGCGTAAAACGAAGTTTCCTTGACGAGAACGGCAACCTGGACGGGAACCTGGCGTTCCTTGCGGACCTTTTCGGGAACGGTCGGGCCTTTCGCCGTGGACGCGGGCCCTCCGGCGCAGGAAACGGCGAGCGCGACGGCAAGACCGACCATGGCCGCTCGAGCCAAGCGAATGAACGAGCTTTTCATCGTAACCTCCGGCGTTTGCTTGAGGGCTGTGCGATCGAACTATAATGGAAAAGCCTTTGCTATTGAATACCCCGTTCGCTAGAATGATCTCGCGGCCGCGGGACCCGAAGGATAGCCTTCGGGCGGTTCCGCGCCATCGCGGCGGCCGCCGACCCGGCCGCGCAAAGTTCGTGGGAGACCAACACCAATGCCGAAACCGAAGCTGCCGACCCCGCATTGCCTTCTGGCCCTGCTCGCCGCGGGCCTTGTCCTTGCCTGCGCCGGCACGCCCGCCGCGAGGCCCGCCGCGCCGCACCCGGCCGAGCCGGCAGCGGCCAGCCCGGCCGCCCTTCCCGCGGGCGCCACCGCGGCCCCCGCTGCCGCGCCGACCCCCGCCGGCTCCGCGGCGAGCG
>DAINBW010000548.1:0-2400 GCA_036732745.1 Spirochaetales bacterium
CCGCCTGGTCGTGCGGGGACAGTTGCCCGCGGGCAACAGGGCCGGGGCGGCGCGGCGGGCCTTTGCCGCGGAGGCGAGCCTGGTCGTCGAGGCGCGGGACTTCATCAGCGAGGATATTCCCCTGGACGCGGCGAACACGGCGATCCGGACCCAGCCCGATCCCAAAAAGGAAGCCGAGGCCCGTGCCCTGGCCGAGCTCCTGGCCCGGGTGGACGCTGACGCGGTCTACCTCGACGCGCCCCTTGTCCTGCCGGTCGACGCGGCCGCCCGGCGCAGCTCCACCTTCGGCGACGAACGGCGCTATCTCTACGCGAGCGGGGGGGCGGACTCGAGCCGGCACCTCGGCGTGGACTTCGCCGTCGTGAAGGGCACGCCCGTCCGGGCCGCCGGGCGCGGCCGGGTGGTCTTTGCCGGCCAGCGGATCGTCACGGGCACGACCCTCGTCATCGAGCACCTGCCCGGCCTCTATTCGATCTACATGCACCTCGCCGAGGCCTCCGTCCAGGTCGGCAAGGTCGTGGCGGGGGGCGAAATCGTCGGAAAGTCGGGAAATTCCGGGCTTTCCACGGGTCCCCACCTCCACTGGGAGCTCCGGGCGGGCGGCCGGGCCGTCGATCCGGACTTCCTCGTGGCGCGGCCGCCGCTTGACAAAGCTCGGCTAATCGCTACAATGGCTACGCGATCGAAGGGAGGTGATTAACATTAAGCAGATTATCGTCGACGAGAGCGAGCCGCTCGAGAAGGCCATCAAGCGCTTCAAGCGCATGGTCGAAAAAGAGGGCATCATCCGCGAGTGGAAGAAGCGCGAGTTCTTCGAGAAGCCCTCCACCATCAAGAACCGGAAGAAAAAGGCCCTCGCGCGCAAGCTCCTCAAGAAAGCGCGCAAGCCCCGGGACTCCAAGGGCGGCTACTAATCCCTCCGATCGGAATTCTGGAATTCATGGCCGTAAAGGTGTATAAAGCCTTTACGGCTTTTTTATTGGTCCATGTTTGTGGTTTGGGCGATTTTCCGGTTCTCGCGCGGTGGCGACACTGAATTAGGAATGTCGCACACAAAGACACGAAGGCGCCAAGGCTTCGAGAGCTCCGTGCCTTCGTGTGCCGATTCTTCGCGGGTTTGTTCCCCGCCTGAGTCGTCGGCGACAAAAAGCGGGGAGTCGCAGGGAGAAAAATGATGAGTGCATCCCCTGATCCGCGGACGGGGCGCCGCGCGCTCCGCGCCGCCTTGAGCTTGGCCGCCCTCATGCTCGTGGCCTCCTGCGGTGGCCGATCCGGTGCCGAAGCGAGCGCGGAAGCCGCGGGCGGCGGGCCGACGGGGCCCAATCCGACCCTGCGCACGGTGGAGCTCAAGGCGGGAAACGCGAGCATCCTGGCCGAGGTCGCGCTGACGCCCGGCGAGCGCGAGCGGGGGCTCATGTTCCGCAAGTCCCTGCCGGAAGGGAAGGGCATGCTCTTCGTCTTCGAGGCCGACCAGCGCCTGGCCTTCTGGATGAAAAACACGACGATTCCCCTGTCCATCGCCTACATCTCCGCGGAGGGCGAGATCCGCGAGATCCGCGACCTCGAGCCCCTGTCCCTCGCGCCCGTGGAGGCGGAACGCTCGGTGCGCTACGCCCTGGAAGCGCCCCGCGGCTGGTTCGGGCGGGTCGGCCTCAAGGCGGGCGACCGCTTCGCGATTCCCCGCTTCTAGCGGCGGCTCCGCGCCACCCGCGTTGACGGCAGGGTTCCGCCATGGCTATGTTCAACTTACTACGGAGGAGCAAGGTGCTCGACATCATCACCTACGGCAACGAAACCCTGACGAAGAAGGCCGAGCCGGTCACGGAATTCGGGCCCGAGCTCGCGGCCTTCATCGAGGAGCTCTACGAGGCCATGAAGCGGGGACGGGGCATCGGCCTGGCGGCGCCGCAGGTGGACCGGTTGGTCCGCGTCTTCGTCACCGGCGTGGACGGCGACAAGCTCCGCGCCTTCGTCAATCCGGAGATCGTCCTCACCTCGCCCGAAGAGGTCGACTACGAGGAGGGCTGTCTTTCCCTCCCGGGCCTCTACACGATGGTCAAGCGGCCGGAGACGATCAAGATCCAGGCCCAGAACGAGAAGGGCCGGCCCTTCGTGCTCGAGGCCTCCGGCCTCCTGGCCCGCGTCCTCCTCCACGAAAACGACCACCTGAACGGCGTCCTCTTCATCGACCGCCTGAACGCGGCCCGGCGTGAAAAGGCCCTGGCCCAGTACCTCCGCAAGGTCAGGATGTAAGGCCCGGTGCGCGTCCTCTTCGCCGGCAGCCCGGAGATAGCCCTGCCCAGCCTGGAAGCGCTCGCCGCCGCGGGCCTCGTCGCGGGCGTCCTCACCAATCCCGACGCCCAGCGGGGCCGGGGACTCGGCGCCGCGCCGACGCCCGTG
>DAINBW010000549.1:0-2399 GCA_036732745.1 Spirochaetales bacterium
AGATAGCCGGACACGGCCTCGAAGCGACCGAGCCGCATGAAGCCGTCGCCGCCCCTGGCTTCGAGCAGGCAACGCGCGGCCTCGAGGCGGACGGAGCGGAGGGATAGGAGGCTGGCGCCGAGCTCGGCCCTTCCGGCGAAACGCGAATCGTTCGCGGCGAGGTAGCCGCCTTCCAAGTCGATCGCGGTGAAGTAGCCGATGTCCGCGTCGCCGTGGATGTAGGACGAGGAAAGCCCGAGGGCGCTGCCTCTTCCCGCGATCGCGATGCCCGCCCCGGCTTCGAGGAGGGAGAACTCGCATCCTTGCGCCTCGAGGCGCGAGTAGTCGAGGGAAAGGAGGCGCAGGTTCCCCTTCGAGCCGCCCAGGAGGAGGCAGTCCTCGAGTCGCAGGGTGGCGCCCTCGAGGGCGAGCATCGTGGCCGCGGCCGCGGGGCCCGTCGCGGCCGCCGGGCCGGACTCGCCGCCGCGGACCAGCTCGAGCGAGGACAGCCGGAGGGAGTCGCCTTGGACGGTCAGCGAGGCCTGGGAGGAGCCGGCAGGGGCGGCGGGGAGAAGAATCCGGGAACGCAGGCCCGGACTTCGCGTCCAGTCGGGGCCATGCCCGCCGCGGATTTCGAGCGGTTCGTAGAGCCGCAAGGGGGCGGCGAGGACGAAATCGCCGCGGAGGAGGAGGAGGCGCCTTCCCTGGGTGCCGGCCGCGCGGATCGCCGATTCGAGGCTGGCGAGGGGACGCTCCGGCGTGCCGTCGCCGCCGGCCGCGGCCCCGGCTTCCACATAGAGGGTCGCCCGGTCGACGACGATCGGTCCAGTCTCAAGCCGGGAGGAGGCGTTGCCGGCCTCGTCCCGCGCATAGGCCCGGACGCGATAACTTACGGGCTTCTCCAGGGATCCGGGCAGGATGAGAGGGGCGGAGACGGGAAGGAAGGGTCCCTCCACACCGTCTTCGGAAACGGAGGCGAAGATGAGCCCTTCGTCCGCCTCGAGGCCTATCCCCACCGAATCCGAGGCATGGCTCGGTGGCGTCTCGACCAGGCGGGGAGGATCGGGAGGGCGACGGTCGATCCTGAAGGTGAGGAGCCCGCCCTCCCCGGCCGCCGCGTCCGGTTGGTCGCCGGAGAACGCTCGGTAACGGAGGGCAAAGCCGTGGTCCTCGCCCTCGGGGCAGTCGACGAGGATTTCCCCGGAAAGCGGCGGCGAGGAGGCGCCGGGTTCCCTGGGTTGGACGCTGTCCCGCGCGAGTTCGTAGCGCAGGATACCGGGCCCCGAGGCCGTGAGCCGCGCAGCGGCGTTCAAGAGGGCGCCGTCGGCGACGCCGACGGGACGCCGATCGGGAAGCGCGAGAGCCCGCGCGAAAACGCGTGAGTAAGTCTCCGTGCGGCCGCCGGGGCCGAGGCCGTAGTACCTAAGCTCGACAGCGCCCGCGCCGGGCGCTACGACGAGGGGCGCGCGATAGGCTTCGAAGGCGGCGCGGGGGGAAGGCGCGGAGCCGGGCGCCGCCTGCGGCGAGAGGGAGACATGGAGATCGGCCGCGTAGCTCGGGAAGCAGAGGAGACTCGGCCCGCCCGGGGCGCCGGGGACGAGATAGGGCTCGCCCGGCGCGGGAGGAGGCGCGTAGGGTCGGGGAGCCTCGGCGATCGCGATTTCCACCGCCGCGGGGCGGACCTTGAGGATCCCGTCTTCCGCGAGCGCGAGGTGGATCTTGGCCGAAGCGGAAAAGCCGTAGGGAACGGCCACTTCGAGGCGATAGGCGCCTTCGATGAAGGGCAGGGCCGCGTAGGCCTCCGGCGCGAGCGGATCCGGCGGATCGACGGCGGCGAAGAGGGCGAGACCCTCGGGAGCGCCGAGGATGAGCCTTGTCCGGCCGGGTTCTGCCAAAATCTCCGGATCGCCGAGCGCGGCGAGCGGGTCGACCATCGGCGCCGGCGGGAGGGCGGCGGGCGGCGGCGGGTCGAAGGCGAGCGAGCGTTCCGCCAGGCGATAGGTGAAACTCCGGGCGGCGCCACGGTTGCCGGCGGCGTCCTCGGCGTAGGCGACGAGGACGCGGGTCGAACTGCCCTTGGCCGGAGGCTCCAGCCGGGGCGGGTGGGCGGGATCGTAGAGAAGGAAGACGGGGTTGGCCGTTGTCTGGTCGAGGAGGGCGTAGCGCACCCGCGCGCCTTCCTCGGCGGCGAGGAGGACAAGGAGGGGTGAACGGTACAAGCCCGGATCGGGAGAGGCCCGGGGCGGCGGCGGCGGGCGCTTGTCGACGCGATAGCCGAACGACGCGTCGCGGGCTCCCGCCGCGCCCTCGATCCGGGTCTCGAGCCGGAAAGCGCGCTCCTCGCCGGGGGCGGCGGAGAGACGCAAGGGGCGGTCGAAGGGTATCCAGGCACCCGCCGGGTCGAAGCGGAAGTAGGCGTA
>DAINBW010000550.1:0-2395 GCA_036732745.1 Spirochaetales bacterium
GGGCCGCGGGCAAGGCTCCGCCCCGGGCGGGGCCTCCCGTCCTCAATAAAGGGCCTATTGGAATGTCGCCTATCGCCTTGCCGCGATCCTCCGCGCCCAGAGCGTACCCGCCGCCTGGACGCCCTCCACGAGGGCCAGGATGGCGAGGACGGCGGCGGCCATCACGTCGGCGCGGAAGCGCTGGTAGCCGTAGCGGAGCGCCAGGTCTCCGAGGCCTCCGCCGCCTATCGCGCCGGCCATCGCCGAAAAGCCCACGAGGTTGATCGCCATGAGGGTGAGCCCCGAGACGAGGGCCGGCGCCGCCTCCGGCACGAGGACGGCGAGGAGGATCCTCGCGCGTCCGGCGCCGGCCGCCGTCGCCGCCTCGACGAGCCCGCGGTCCACGCCGCCCAGGGCCGACTCGACGACGCGCGCCACGAAGGGCGCCGCCGCGACCGAGAGGGGCACGACGGCCGCGAGGGTTCCGATGCTCGTGCCGACGATGAGGCGCGTCAGCGGGAAGAGCAGGATCATGAGGATGACGAAGGGAAAGGAGCGCAGCGCGTTGACGACGCGGTCGAGGACGCGCCGGAGCCCCGGCCTTTCGGCGAGGCCGCCGGGCCCGATCTGGTGGAGGAGGAGGCCGAGGGGAAAGCCGAGGGCCGCCGCCGCCGCCGCCGAGGCGGCGACCATGAGGAGGGTTTCTCCGAGGGGGCGGAGGAGGAGGGCGAGGAGTTCAGGCATGGAGGGCCTCCCCGGCGACGAGGCGCCGCGCCGCGGCCGTGCGCGGATCGCGGAAGAGTTCCTCGACCGAGGCCGTTTCCACAAGGCGGCCGCCGTCGAGGACGGCGACCGCGTCGCAGGCGCGGCGCACGACCTCCATCTGGTGGGTGACCATCACGATCGTGAGGCCGAGCCGCTCCTTGAGCTCCGCGAGGAGGTCGAGGACCTGGCGCGTCGTTTCCGGATCGAGGGCGCTCGTCGCCTCGTCGCAGAAGAGGAGTTCCGGCTCGTTGGCGAGGGCCCGCGCGATGGCGACGCGCTGGCGCTCGCCGCCCGAGAGCCGGGAGACGGGGCGGTCGGCCTTGTCCGGAAGGCCGACGAGCTCGAGGAGTTCGGGCACGCGCTCCCTGACGAAGGCGGCCGGCCGGCCCGCAGCCTCGAGGGGGAAGGCGACGTTGCCGCCCGCCGTCCGCGAGGAGAAGAGGTTGAAGGCCTGGAAGACGACCCCGACGCGGCGGCGCCGCTCGAGGAGCGCCTTGCCCTGGAGTCCGGAGACGAGCTCGCCGCGATAGCGGATTTCGCCCGAATCGGGCCGCTCGAGGAGGGAGGCCAGGCGGAGGAGGGTGGACTTGCCCGCTCCGCTCCGTCCGATGACGCCGAAGACCCGGCCCGCGGGCACGTCGAGGGAGAGCCCGGAGACGATGGACTTGCCGCCGTAGGACTTGGCGAGACCCCGCAGGGTCATCATGGGTTTCTGATCGCTGTCGGTGAAGCTGGGGGGAAAGGGCGAGGGTGAGGCTAGTTGGACTGCGGCCGCCGCGGGCCGCGGCGCATGAAACATAGGCTGGACATCACGCATCTCCTGGAAGCCCGGCGCGGCATCCGCCGTTCGCCTTGGCGGGGGTACCTTGCGGTCCTCAGCCTTGGGCTTGAAGTGTGTGCCGCACTTTGTCCGATTCGGCCTGCTTCTGTCAAGTACTGAAATATCAATTTGTTTCTTTTTATAGCTACGTTCCTCGAGGCCGAATCGAGGCCGATTCGGGGCCGAGATCGCGGTTTCCGTTGACGAGACGGCGCGCGGCGTCGAAAATGGGCGCCGCCATGAAGAATCACGACGCTTTTTCCCTCCGCCTTTCCGAGCTCCGCGCGGCAGCCCCCCGGCCGGCGCCTATCGATCGCTCCTATTGGGTCCTGCCCGGCTCTTTCCTGGCGGGCGCCTATCCGGGCCCGTTCCCGGCGGAGGCCGGCGAGGCCGCCGCCGCCGCGCGCCTTGGGGCCATCCTTGACGCCGGCATCCGGCGCGTCCTGTCCCTCAACGAGGACCGGGAGATCGGCGCCGGGGAGGGCCAGCTCAAGCCCTACGGCGGGCACCTGGAGCGGCTCGCGGCCGAGCGGGGCCTGGCCGCGCGGAGCCTCCGCCGCGGGATCCCGGACTACGGCGTCCCGAGCGCCGCGGGGATGGAGGCCATCCTGGACGAGGTCGACGCGGCCCTGGCCTCCGGCGAGGGGCTCTACCTCCACTGCTGGGGCGGCCTCGGGCGGACCGGCACGGTCGTCGGCTGCTGGCTGGCGCGCCACGGACTGGCCCGCGGCGCCGAGGCCCTGGCCGAGATCGCCCGCCTCCGCGCCGGCGCGAGCAACGCCGACCGCCCCTCGCCGGCCACCGACATGATCTTCGTGGGGATGGGCATCT
>DAINBW010000551.1:0-2392 GCA_036732745.1 Spirochaetales bacterium
CCTCAACCTGGGCATGTCGATCTTCCCGATGACGCTCCTCGCCGCCGTCATGGCGATCCGGAGCTACGTCGCGGCCTTCGCCGATTGGGGCGCCTATATCGAGAGGCAAGTCGCGGCCTACGGGGTTTCCGCGGCGATGACGACCGTCATGTCGATCGCCTTCTTCGCGATCGCGGTCCTTGGAACCGTCGCCGCCCTCTTCGGCACCTACCTCGGCGTCAAGCACCGCAAGATGTACGCCTAGGGCAATCCCGCTCGCCCATGAAGAAGGCCGCCCGGCAGGGCGGCCTTTGTCATCGGCGGCACCCGCATCGGCGCGGCCGGCTCGGCGTTGCCGCTTCGGCGCGGCCGGGCCGCCGGTTTTAGTCCCACCAGGTCCGCGCGGCGAAGTCCGGCCTGAGGCCAGAGCCCGCGTGGCGGATCACGCAGGCCGTGCGTGATTCGCGGAAGCGTGACTTGAGTCTTTCCGCGAAGATGGAAAGCGTCGTGCCCTTCGCGACGTCCTCGTCGAAGAGGAGGGCCCGGCCCTCGGCGCGCTCCGCGAGCCAGGCCTCGTCGGCGACCGACACGATGGGCGCCTCGTCGTTCCGCTTGAACATGGAAAAACGCAGGAAATAGAGCGGCGCGCCCAGGTACTCCGCGAGGAGGAGCCCCGGCATGATCGAGCCGTGCGCCGCCGCCACGACGAGGTCGGGCGGAAAGGCCGCGGCCACGGTCGCGGCCAAGGCGCGGACCTTCGCCGGCTCCGAGGCGCGCCAGGTGTACTTGTCCCGCTTTCCCGTGTAGAGGAAGCTCGGCAGCTCGCCGGGCAGGCCGGCGGCGAAGGCGCGGGCGCGCCCGCCGAAGTCCCCGTCGAGGCGGTAGGCCGACCGCGCCAGGTCGATGGAGTCGCGGAAGAGGCGGTTGGCCCTTTCGATCTCGTCGATCGGATGCGACAGCCGGTAGCGGCGCGCCTCGGCCAGCTCGTAGTAATGGGTCGGATGGAAGGGCAGGCCGTGCTCGGCGCAGATCTTGAAGTTGAGCGCCACGTTGACGAGGGCCGGCGCCCGGACGAGGATGGCCCGCGCCAGGGCGGCTGTTTCCTCGTAGGCACCGGCGCCGATCACCCCCGCCGGCGCGCGCCCGAGGGCGGCGACGGGCTCCTCGAGGCCCTTGATGAGGTCTCCGTAGGTGAGCTCGAAGTCCATGTCGGGATGCGGTTCGTCCCAGTCCTCGCCCTCGAGGAAGCGGTCGATCATGCTTCCAGTCTAGCGCTTCGGGCTCGGCCGCGGGAAGGCCCGCCCGGGCCCGCGCGCCGCGCCGAGCCGTGTCGCGCCGCGCCGCGCCAAGCCGCGTTGCCCGATTCCTGCGGGGGCAGGTCCCGCCGCGGGTGCCGCCGGCGCGGCCGCTCAGGTTCGCGCTTCCATTTCCGTCAGGTGCTTCCAGTAGCGGGAGGGCATGAGCTGGCGCTGGAGCCGCGGATTGCTCCGCGCCGGGTTCTCCGTCGCCGCGAAGTAACGCTTCCAGAGCGCCGCGGCATCGTCGGTCCCGTCGGCCCCCGGTTCGACGCCGGCTGCGCCGGGGGCGCCGGCGACGCCGGCCGCGCCGGTCGCGGCGCGCGGCGCCAGGGCCAAGGCCTCCTCGCCAAAGAGCGCCTCGATCTCCGCGGCCCCGGCGCCGCGGGGCCGGGAGACTAGGGCATAGCCGCGCGCGAGGTCGACGAGGGCAAAGGCTTCCCGGCCGAATCGCCGCCGGAAATAGGGCGCCAGCGCGGGAAGGACATTGTGGTCGGGCTCGAGGAGGGCGACGAGGATGCCGCCTGAGCCCGGCGTGAAGCGGGCGAATCCCTCCAGCCGGTGCGTTTCTCGGTTCACGCGGCGCGTCGCATCCGCCAGGGCGCGGAGGTCGGGGCTCGCGAAGTCGCCCAAGGCCGCCTCGCCCCGCCTCCCCGTCGCGACGGCGACCGCGAGCAAGGCGGGCTCCACCTCCTCCTCGCTCATCCAGGCGCGGGCGGCCGCCGCGTAGAGCCGGCGCGAAAGGCGCATGACGCGTTCCGCGGCCCCTTCGTCCGCCCCCCCGTTCCGGACCGCGTCGCCTTCGAAGAGTCCCCCCGCGCGCGCCGCGGAGACCACGAAGGCCGGAGCCTCGTCCTCATCCAGGGCCCGCGCGACGAGGCCGAGGAGCCCCTCGAAGGAGCCGTCGTAGCTCCAGGCGCCGGCGCTCACGGGAAGGCCAGCTCCAGCTGGTCCCGGGTGCGTCCGCCGCCCGCCGCCGCGCTTCCCGTGGCCGCTCCCGCCTCCCGCGCCGGGCCTGCGCCCGCCGGGCCCGAGCCTTCCCGCCGCCGCGCGCCCGCAGCGGCCGCGCCGCACGGGACGGTTCCGCGCCCCGACGCGGTGGGGACCGGCGCGGCCGC
>DAINBW010000552.1:0-2391 GCA_036732745.1 Spirochaetales bacterium
GACGGCAAGAAGCTCGCGCGGCTCCATCTCGGCGGCGCCTTGTGAGCGGCGACGCCGACCGCTCCGCCCGCCGCCTCGCCGACGCCTTCTTCGGCTCCGAGCGCCGGGACCGCTCCAAGGAGCTCCTCGTCGCCCGCTCGGTGCTCGGCGTCTTCGAGAACGTCGAGATCGGCATCCTCGTCGTCGACGCGGCGGACCGGATCGCCTACGCCAATCCCGCCTACCTGGAACTCTTCAACCTTCCAAGGAAGTTCCTCGACGACGATCATCCCTTCCCCGACCTCGTGCGCGCCTGGTGCGCGCGCGAGGGCCTGTCGGCCGAGGAGGGCGCCGCGATCGAGCGGGACATCCTTTCCCGGCGGCCGATCTCGCGCATCTCGAAAAGCGGGGATCGCTACCTCCGCGTCCAGGCCATGCCCCTGCCTTCGGGCGCGATAATCTTCATGCACCTCGACATCACCGAAACGGAGCGGCTCCGCCGCAAGCGCGAGGACGACGCCCGGCTGCTCTCCACGATCATCGAGGCCGCGCCCTGCCTCATCGCCTACCTCGACAAGGACCTGCGCTTCGTCTTCGCCAACCGCACCTACGCCGAGCAGTTCAGGAAGCCCCTCGACGAGATCGTCGGCCAGCGCTACGAGGACGTCATCGGTCCCGAACTCGCCGCCGAGCGGGAGCCCCTGATCCTCCGGGGACTCGCGGGCGAGTCGATCGCCTTCGAGGGAAGGGGCCCCTCCCCCGACAGCGCGATGAAGCACGTCCACGGCGTCTACGCGCCGACCCGCGACGCCCGCGGCGAGCCCGACGGCCTCGTCGTCGTCCTCGTCGACGACACCAGGCACCGCGACCTCGAGCTCGAACTCGAACAGAAGAACCGCGAGCTCGCGGCGGCCAACGCCGAGCTCCAGCGCCTGGCGACGACCGACAGCCTTTCCGGTTGCCTCAACCGCGGCGCGATCCTGGCCGTCCTCGACGAGGAGCTGCGCCGCGCCGCCCGCTACGGCAAGAGCCTGTCGGTCGCGCTCTTCGACCTCGACCACTTCAAGCTGGTCAACGACATCCACGGCCACGCCGCGGGGGACGAGGTCATCCGCCGCTTCTCCGCCATCAGCCGCCGCTCCTTCCGCACGAGCGACCACTTCGGCCGCTACGGCGGCGAGGAATTCCTCGCGGTCCTGCCGGAGGTCGGCGCGGAGGGGGCCATGGACGCCGCGGAGCGGGCGCGCAAGGCCATGGCCCTCGAACGCTTCGCGGCGGGCCCCGGCTCGCCCGCGGGCTCGGGCGAATTCGCCGCGACCGCCTCCGAGGGCGTCGCCTCCTGGGAAGAGGGCATGGACGCCGACCGCCTCCTGGCGCGGGCCGACGCGGCGCTCTACCGCGCCAAGGCGAAGGGCCGGAACCGCGTCGAGGGGCACGGAAGGACGGAGCATCCCCGCGGCGGCGAACGGCGCGAGGGCGAACGGCGCGAGGGCGACGGCGAGGCGGATCGCGAACGCGGGCGCTGATTCCGCGGCGGATCGGCCGCCCGATCGCGCCTTCCCCGCCGATTCCGCTTGACGGCGGAACGAAACGGACCCTAGCATGGTGCCATGTTCAACCCAGTGATATATCAGGATCGCCGCGCCCGACTCCTCAGGGGCCTCGCCACCCGCGGCGTATCCGAAGGCGTCGCGCTCTTCCCCGGCAACGGGGAAAGCCCGATGAACTACCTCGACAACAGCTATCCCTTCCGCCAGGATTCGAGCTTCCTCTACTTCTTCGGGCTCGCCGTCCCGGGCCTCGCCGCCGCGATCGACCTCGGCTCCGGCCGCGCGATACTCTTCGCCGACGACGCCTCCATCGACGACATCGTCTGGACCGGCCCCCTGCCGAGCGCGGCCGAATTGGCCGCCCTCGCGGGCGCCGACGAGGCGCGGCGCCGCGCCGCCCGCGCCGCCTTCGCCGCGCCCGCGGCCGCCGCCGGCCGCCTCCACTTCACGCCCTGCTACCGCGAGGAGACGCGCCGCGAGCTCGCCGAGCTCCTGGCGGCGCCCGCCGCCGCCGTGGACGGCCGCGCCTCCCTCCCCCTCCTCCGCGCCGCCCTCGAGCTCCGCGAACTGAAGGGCGCCGAGGAGATAGCCGAACTCGAAACCGCCGTGGCGACCAGCGTCGCGATGCACCGCGCGGCCCTCGCCTTCGCCCTTCCGGGCCGGCGCGAATCGGAGGTCGCGGCCCGGGTCACCGAGGTGGCGCTCGCCGCGAACGGCGCCCTATCCTTCCCCGTCATCGCGACCACGCGCGGCGCCACCCTCCACAACCACGACCACGGCGGCCGCCTCGAGGAAGGGAGCCTCTTCCTCCTCGACTGCGGCGCGGAGAGCCCCTCCGGCTACGCGGGCGACCTCACGACGA
>DAINBW010000553.1:0-2385 GCA_036732745.1 Spirochaetales bacterium
CCATCATCGTGGCGATGATCTTGCCGTTGGGCAGGGCGCCGGGATCCGCTGGATCGGCGACATGGGCGGTGAAGCTTCGCCGCGTCCGGTCCAGCCGGGCCACGCCGCCGCCGTTCGTGCCGATCCACAGCTCTCCCGAGGCGTCTTCGAGCAAGGAATAGACCACGTCGTTCGGGAGGGATCCGAGCGCCTTGGAGGACTTGTAGGCGAGGATTTCCCGGCTTTCCGGATCCAGGACGTAAAACCCGCCGCCCCAGGTGCCCGCGCGGATCTTGCGCGGATCCTGGGTATTGACCGCGTAGAGGCGATTGTCGGGAAGGGTGAAGAGGGACGAGCTCCGGGTGATCGGGTCGTAGCGGACGAGCCCCGTGCCCCAGGCGCCGAGCCAGAGCTTGCCGGAGGCGTCCTCGGCGATCGCCTGCAGCGAAAGGTTGGCGGGGACGCCGGGCTTGCCGGCCTGGGCGGCGTGCGAATCGAAACGGTCCTGGTCGTAGTCGTAGGAGGAGAAGCCGCCGCCGGTCGTGCCGACCCAGAGCATGCCCCGCGAGTCCAGGAAGAGGGAGCGGACGGTGTTGTTCGGGATCGAGAAGGGGTCGGCCTCGTCGTGGAAATACCGCTTGAAGAGACCCGTCTTTTCATCGAGACGGTTCAGGCCGTTCAGCGTGCCGACCCAGAGGGCGCCGCGGGCGTCGCGGGCGACCGCTATGACAAGGTCGTTGGAGAGGGATTGGGCCTCGTCCGCGGAGTAGCGGAAGCGGCTGATTTTCGCGGTCGCGGTGTCGAAGCGGTTGAGGCCGTTGTAGGTGCCGAGCCACAGCACGTCGCCCGAATCGAGAAAAATGGTCTGGACGAGATCGCCGGAGATGCTGTTTTCGTTGAAGGGTTCGTTCTCGTAGGCGGTGAAGGAGGAGCCGTCGTAACGGTAGAGGCCGCCCTGGGTGGAAAGCCAGATGAAGCCGCGGCTGTCCTGGACGATGCCCGAGACCGAGGCGTTGCCGAGGCCGTCCTTGATCGAGAGGATGGCGAACGCGGCCTTGTCGTCCGCTTCGGCCGCGGCCGACGGAGCCTGGGCGCCGACCGGAGCGGCGCTTCCGAAACGCAACAACAGCAGAAGAAGAACCGTTCGCCAGACTTGAGGCTTTCGCATGCCGGAGTCCTCCCGAAAACAATGAGAAGTATAAGGGCAGTCCTGGACGAAAGCTAGTGGAGATTTTGGCGCGATCGTGTTTTTGGCCCTTTCCCGTCCGTCCGCCGTATCGAACACCGAGCCGAGCTCCGTGCCGAGCTCCGTGCCGCGGGATCGTAAACGATGGAAAGGCGGAGGCAGGCGCGGTGGTGCACGGAACTAAAAACCGTTGCCGCCGGCGCCCGTGGAGCGTATGCTTGATCCGGGCCGGGTTCGGCGAAGGTCCGCCTGTCCCGGCGGGGAGGCCTCATGGGCGCTTTGGACGATTTTCGCGGCGATTCCTACTGCGGCTTGTATTGCGGCGCCTGCGAGGTGCTCAACTTGTATCGTGACGGGCTGGCGCGCGGCGAAACCGCCAACTGGGAAGACCTCCCATGGGCCCTGAAAGAAGTCATTCCGCCCTCTCCCCTCGTCTGTACGGGCTGCAAGACGGAAACGCTCTCACCCGGTTGCCGGGCTTGCGCCGTCAGGGTTTGCGCCGGAGGAAAGCGGGTCGAAGCCTGCGTCCTCTGCGCCGAATATCCCTGCGCGCTGGTGGAAGCGCAGCGCCGGCGCGCCTGCGAGGGGCTCGAAGAAATCCTGCCCCACATCAGGGTGAAGTTCAGCCAAGAGGAGCGCATCCGGCGGATCGGCTACGCGTCGTGGCGCGAGGAGCAGTCGGGGCGCTGGCGCTGCCCGAAGTGCGGCGCCGCCTTCACCTGGTATCAGGAGACCTGCGCGGGCTGCGGCGTGGAGCTGGAGCGATTCAAGGAACACTTCCATCCTTCCTGACCGAGCCCCCTCGTGGCATTTTTCGAGCTTGCGCCCGGCGCGCGCGAGCCGTAGTCTCAAGGGTAGCCGCTTCCCGGCGAGGCGCGGCGGATCGGAGGCGACCATGTCGGCCTTTTCCTCCCTGCTCAGGTTCACGCCGCCCGAGGGGCTGGACGATTCCGAGCTCCGGCGGCTTTCC
Organism: Spirochaetales bacterium; assembly: GCA_036732745.1. Lineage (GTDB taxonomy): Bacteria > Spirochaetota > Spirochaetia > Treponematales > Rectinemataceae > JAEUJG01. The sequence continues at coordinate 2,136 of DAINBW010000553.1, forward strand.
CTCCTCCAGTTTTGCGGCCTCGCGGGCATCGTCAGCATGGTGGCCTACGCCGGCCTCCATGTCGCCGCCGGCTGGCGTACCCTCCTCGGCCCCATCCTCCTCTCCCTCGCCTGCATCCCCTTCTACGCGCTTGCGATGGCCCTCAACCGGAGGGCCAAGCCCGAGCCGGCCCGGATCCTCTTCGCGGCCTTGTTGACCTCCTCGCTCTTCGCCTCGACCTGGTTCTTCCTCGGCACGGCGCCGGGCATGC
>DAINBW010000554.1:0-2384 GCA_036732745.1 Spirochaetales bacterium
GACGTCGTCTTCCCCGACCCCAAGCCCGGCGTGGCCTACGGCCTGGCCTGGACCGAGGCGGGCGGCTCCCTCCTTCCCGTGGAGGCTTCCGTCTTCGAGGGAAGCGAGGGGCTCATCCTGACCGGCAACCTGGGCGACGTGATGAAGGAGAGCGCCCGCGCGGCCCTCACCTACCTGCGCTCCCGGGCCGGCGACTTCGGCCTCGGCGAACCCGACTTCAAGCGCCGCGCCGTCCACATCCACGTGCCGGAGGGCGCCATTCCCAAGGACGGCCCCTCGGCGGGCGTCACCCTCGCCGCGAGCCTCGTCTCCGCCTTCACCGGCGTTCCCCTGGAGGGCGGCCGCGCGATGACCGGCGAGATCACCCTGACCGGCCGCGTCCTTCCCGTCGGCGGCGTCAAGGAAAAAGTCCTGGCCGCGCACCGGAACAAGATCGCCACCGTCATCCTTCCCAAGGGCAACGCGAAGGACCTGGACGAGCTGCCGAAGGAAGTGCGCGAGGCGGTGAGTTTCATTTTCGCCGAGACGGTGGACGACCTCATCGCCGTCCTCTTCCCCGCGAACTCCTTCGGGAAAAAACCCGCCAAGGACAAAAAGGCGCCAAGAACCCAGCCTTCCGCGGAAGCCGCAACCCCCAAAAGCCCGGCGAAAAAACCCGCGCGCAAGAACTCAAAGCCACAAAGCCCTAAACCCTAGGCTCCAAGGCTCCAAGGTTCCAAGCCCCGCCGCCGCCGAGCGCCGCCGCCGAGCGCCGAGCGCCGAACCGCCGCCAAAACTTCGTATCTCTTATTTCCTCTCTTTGCGCCTTTGTGCCTTGGTGTGCGACATTCCTGAAGAAATTCCACACAAAGGCACAGAGTCACGGAGAGCGAAAAGAACGAAAACATTTATAAGCTCCCACTATGAAACGCCACTCGCTTTTTTCTCCGTGCCTCCACAAGCCCTTGACCCTTGCCGGCGGACGGGCCTATAGTACGCGCGAACCGGGGTGGCGCCCCCCTCCCGTCGGGAGGAACGAGGGCGTCTGAGATCATACCCGAAGAACCTGATCCGGATAATGCCGGCGGAGGGAGTCATGCGCTTGAAAAAGCACACACTCATTCATTTCGGAATCTTCGTACTTGCGTTCTCGTGCCTCGCGAGCTCCTGCGTTAAGCGGGAAGAGCCCGCTCTCGTCGTCTACACCTACGATTCTTTCGTCGCCGAATGGGGCGCCGGACCCAAGATCGCGCCGCTCTTTGAAAAGGCGACCGGCATCAAGGTCGAGTTTGTCGCCAAGGGCGACGGCGGCCAGCTGCTTTCCGCCTTGATCCTGGAGAAGGACGCCCCGCGTGCCGACCTCGCCCTCGGGCTCGACGACAATCTCGCGGAAAAGGCCTTCTCCGCGGGCATTCTCGAGCCCTACACGGCCAAGGCCCTGGAGGGAATCCCGGCGGAACTCCGCTTTGATCCCTCCAACCGCCTCCTGCCCTTCGATTTCGGGCATTTCGCCATCATCTGGGATTCGGAGAAGCTCGCTTCGCCGCCCAAGAGCCTCGAGGAGCTCGCGAGTCCGGCCTTCGCCAAGAAGCTCATCCTCATGGATCCGCGGACCTCGACGCCCGGCCTCGGCTTCCTGGCCTGGACCAAGGCGGTCTACGGGCCGAACTGGAAGGACTATTGGGCCCGCCTCCGGCCCAACGTGCTCGCGATGACGCCGGGCTGGGACACGGGCTACGGGCTCTTCACCGCCGGCGAGGCGCCCCTCGTCCTGTCCTATGCGACAAGTCCCGCCTATCACAAGGAATACGACAAGACGGAGCGCTACAAGGCCCTGGCCTTCGCCGAGGGCCACGTTCGGCAAATCGAGGCGGCCGGCGTCGTGAAGGGCGCCAAGCACCGCAAGAACGCCGAAAAGTTCCTTGAGTTCCTGCTGTCTCCCGAGGCCCAGGCCGAGCTTCCCCTGACCCAATGGATGTTGCCCGCCAATCCGGCGGCGACCCTGCCCGAGAGCTATTCGGCGGCCTTGCGCCCCGAATCGACCCTGACGGTCGACCGCGCCGGCCTCTTCGAGGAGGCCGCGGAGGCCGCCCGGATCCTGGCGGGCAAATGAGGCGCTCCGGGGGCGAGCCTGCTTCCGTCCGGACCTCCGCCGCCGCCGGAGTCTCAACGGCGCGGGGGCTGGGGACGCGACAGGGCGTCGGAATCGGCGGACCGCTGGCCCTCGGATTTCTCGTCATCGTCGCCGCGGCGCCCCTTGCCGCGGCGCTCTACCGGGCAGGCTCGGCCCAGGGCGGCCTAGCGGGAGCCTTGTCCGCCGCGCTCGCCGATCCTGCCACCTTCGCGGCCCTCGCCTTCGGCCTCAAGGAGGCGGCGGCGAGCGCCCTTCTCGCCCTGATCATCGG
>DAINBW010000555.1:0-2377 GCA_036732745.1 Spirochaetales bacterium
CCCTGGGCTTCGGGCTCGGCGGCTACTCGCCCTTCCCGGACCGCGATGTCCGGCACATGGGCCGGGGCGCCACCGAAAAGACCTTCGGCCATTCGGGCCAGGGCGGCTGCGCCTTCGGCTGGGCCGATCCGCCGAGCGGCCTCGTCTTCGCCTTCACCTGCAATCGCTTCCAGGAGCTCGTCGCGGCCCATATGCGCTTCCAGGAGCTGGCGGACGCCTGCTGGGAGGCGGTGGGGCGCTGAGCCGCCGGCGGCTACTTGAGCCGGCCGTCCAGGAAATCGAGGACCTTTTTCAGGTTCTCGGGCGTCTCGAACAGGGCTCCGGCGTGGCCGGCTCCCTCGATCGTCTCGAAGAAGACCTCGCCGGTTCCGATGGCTTTCGCGAGCCTGGCCAAAGCCCAGGGCGGAAGCCTCGTCGCCGCCAGCGGGGGGACTGGCGGGGGCTGTACCTTCACGCTCCGACTCCCTATCATCAATGACGATGGCGCCCATCGCGCGACGGAGTGACCGATGAAGCTGACGATCCTGCACACGAACGACGTCCACGCCGAGTACGAATCCTGGACGAAATGCGTCTCCTTCCTTAAGCGCCGGCGCGCCGAGCTCGGGGCCGGGAATTGCCTCACCCTCGACGCCGGCGACCATTTCGACCTGAGCGTCGACGAGTGCGGCCTCTCCGGCGGCAGGCTCCACCTCGAGCTTCTCGCCGACGCGGGCGTGGACGCCTTCACGCCGGGCAACAACGAGTTCTACCGCGCGCCGCGGGAGACCCTCGCCGCCCTGAGCCTCGCCTCGCCCTTCCCCTGGCTCCTGACCACGGTCGCCGAGGAGGACGGCTCCGCCTTCGCGGGCCTGCGGAAATCGCTCATCGTGGAGCGCGGCCTGCCGGTGGGCCTCCTCGGCGCGCTCGATCCGATGGACCGGGCCGTCGAGGAGCTCCATGGCCTCCGGAGCCTCGACCCCGCGGCCTCGCTCCTGGCGGGGGCGCGCGAGCTCCGGGAGCGCGGCGCGGCGATCGTGGTCCTCCTCTCCCACAGCGGCCTGGACGACGATCTTCGCCTGGCGGCGGAGACCGGGGGCGCGATCGACGTCATCGTCGGCGGGCATTCGCACAGCGAACTCTTCGCGCCGCGCCTCGTCGGGAGGACGATCGTCGTCCAGGCCGGCGGCCGCGGAAAATTCGTCGGCGAGCTCGAGCTCCTCGTCGAAGACGGAAGGGTCGAGGTCGGCCGCTGCGCCCTCCACGAGGCCGCGGCCCTGGCGGGGGAGGACGCCGCGCAGGCCGCCATCCTGGAGCGCTGGCGCGCGGAGACGGGGCGCATCCTGGCCGAGGAGCTCTGCCTGCTTTCAGAGGCCCTGCCGCAAACGCGCCTCCTCAGGCTCGCGGCCGAGCTCGTCCGGCGAAAGTACGGCGCGGAGCTCGGTATGCTCTTCGCCCCGGCCGTCGCGGGAAGCCTGCCGGCCGGCTCCTTGCGCCTGGGAGACCTTCATTCGATCATGCGGAGTTTCATCACGCCCGCGGCCTTCGAGATCTCGGGCAGGCAGCTCGAGGGGCTCCTGCGCGAGCGGCTCGATCCTGCGATAACGGAGGCCCAAGGCTTCGGCATCGGTTTCCGGCCGCAGGGCCTTGCCTTTGGCCGCCTCGAGTTCTCGGGCCTCGATTGGCCGGAGGGCGGGGCTGAGGCCGGCGCTTCCGGCATCCGCGTCGCGGGCGCGCACCTCGATCCGGAGCGATGGTACCGGGTCGGCGCCTGTACCCACCTCTACGACGCGGAATCGGGCGGCTACCCTTCCCTGGACGGATCCCGGAACCTCGAGCGGACGCGTTTCCGCTACCTTCGCGAAGCCCTCGCCGAGGCCTTCCGGTCGGGCGAGGCGGCGAAGATCCTCGCGGAGCTCGGCTAGGCGGCCGCTCGCCTTTTGCCTTCCGCTCCCGGGCTGGGTATCTTGATAAGAGGCGCAAGCCGTATCCGGATGATGATCGGCGCAAGGAGTGGATCGTGGGAAAACCGCGCTTTCTCGGCATCGTCGCCATGCTGGCTCTCGTGCCGGCCTCCCTCTTCGGCCAGGCCTTCCTTGACGTGGAGGGCGGAGCCGCCTTCACGGGCTACAACGACGTCCGCATCCCGAGCGGCTCGGGCGACCTCGTCTCGCTCAAGACCGACATCGCCTCGGCGCCCGCCTTCGCCCTGCGGGTCCGTGCGGGCTACACCTTGGGCGGTCGCCACACGCTGCTAGCCCTGGCCGCTCCCTTGAACGTCTACGGTTCGGGCACCCTGGCCCGTACGATCAGCTACCAGGGCGTCTCCTTCACCGCGGGCACGGAGGTCTCCTCGCTCTACCGCTTCGATTCCTTCCGCTTGGGCTACCGCTACGCC
>DAINBW010000556.1:0-2370 GCA_036732745.1 Spirochaetales bacterium
GCGCGGCGCAGAGAAAGTCTTTCATACATTTCTGGAAGAGATCGAGGAGTTCGGGATTGAAGGAGCCTTCCTTTTCGCCCGCGAGGGTCTTGAGGAGCTCCGAGATCTCCGCGTCGATGCCGTACTTGATCGTGTCGCGGCGTTTCTTGGCGCGCTCGGCCTCGGTCTCGATGACGGGCTCCTTGGTCGGCTTTGCGGCCGCGGCCGCCGCCGTGGGCGCGGCGGGGGGCGTTCCCGGCGCTTGCGCCGCGCCGGGACCGGAGAGGGACAGGGCGGCGACGGCCGCCAAGATGATCGATTTCACTCTCATAGTTCCCCCTTCGATTTGAGGCGCCGGGCGCCCGCGAAGCCGCGCTTCCAATAGGCCTCCTCCACGCTGGAGACGATGACGCCCCGGCGCGGTCCCCGCGAGGCGGCGTGGATGAAGTAGCTGGAGGAGAGGGCGATGCCGACATGGTCGATCCGCCCGCCCCGCTTGAACAGCAAGAGGTCGCCCGGACGGCGCGGACCCGAGGCTTCCTCGCCGAGGAGGGCGAAGGCCTCGCTGCGCCGGGGCGCCTCGGCGAGGACGCCGGCGGCTTCCAGGACGGCGCCGACGAAGCCCGAGCAGTCCACGCCCTTGCGGCTTTCGCCGCCGTAGGCGTAGGGCGTCCCGAGCCAGCGCAGGGCCTCGGCGACGAGCCGCCCTTCCCGCTCGACGAGGGCCGAGGAGCTGGCGGCGAGGGGCGCGGCCACCGAGCCCGCGGTCGCGGCCGCGGAAAGGAAGAGCGCGGCCAGGGCCGCGGCGCGCTTCAGGGCCGCGAGTCCCCGTCCCGGCTTCCTTCCGGCGCGGCGGCGCGGGTCGGCCACCCTAGTCCCCGCCCGAGCGGTAGGCGGCGAGGAAGTCGCGCTTGAAGGAAACGAAGTCGCCATTCTCGATACTATATCGGATCTTCCGCACGAGATCGTTCAGGAAAAAGAGGTTGTGGTAGGTGCCGAGCATCGCGTACAGGATTTCCTGGTTCTTGAAGAGGTGGCGGAGATAGGCCCGCGAGTAGTTCCGGCAGACCTTGCAGGAGCAGTTCGGATCGAGGGCGCCGAAATCGCGCTCGTAGCGCGCCTTCTTGATCGTGAGCGGCCCGCGGGCGGTGAAGAGAAGGCCGTTGCGCGCCGTCCGCGTCGGGAACACGCAGTCGAAGAGGTCGATGCCGTTCTCCACCGCGTCGAGGATGTATTCGGGCGTGCCGATGCCCATGAGGTAGCGCGGCTTGTCCTCCGGCAGGAGGCCGCCGGAGAAGTCCAGGAACTCCTGGAAGACCTCGTAGGGCTCGCCCACCGAGAGGCCGCCGAGCGCGACGCCGGGAAGGTCGAAGGAGAGGATCTCCTCGGCGCTCTGGGTCCGGAGCTCCTTGTAGAAGTTGCCCTGGACGATGCCGAAGAGCTCCCCGCGGTAGCCCTCGTCGCGCGCCTCGAGCCAGCGGCCCTTGGCGCGGCGCGCCCACTCGGTGGTGAGGCGAAGGGCCTTCTTGGCCTCCTTCTCGTCGGCGCCCCAGGGCGTGCAGACGTCGAGCTGCATCTGGATGTCGCTGTTGAGCGCCGTCTGCACCTCCACGGCGATCTCCGGCGACAGGAAGCGTAGGGAACCGTCGATGTGGGAGCGGAACTTGACGCCTTCCTCGAGGATCTTGCGGAAGGGCGCGAGCGAGAATACCTGGAAGCCGCCGGAATCGGTGAGGAAGTTCTTCCGCCAGTTGGTGAAGCCGTGGAGGCCGCCGGCCTCGCGCACGATGTCCGGTCCCGGGCGGAGGAAGAGGTGGTAGGTGTTGGCTAGGATGATCGGGAAGCCGATCTCCTCCAGGGCCTCGGCGCCGATGGCCTTCACCGTCGCGTTGGTGCCGACGGGCATGAAGGCGGGCGTCTCGACGCGGCCGTGGGGCAGCTCGACGAAGCCCGTGCGGGCGCGGGTCGAGGCGTCCTTGGCCCGCTGGGTGAAAATGCTCTTTCTTTCCATATCGCTCCGATTCCTTGTTCGCGGGCGCGTTGCCCGCCTTAGGTCCTCGCCCGGCGGAAGAGCAGCGCTCCCACGCACGCGAAGACCACCAGGGGCGCCCAGGCTCCGACCGCGGGCGGGACGAGTCCCGTCTTGGCCATCAGCATGGTCACCATCTGGGTCACGTAGTATCCGGTCGCCGTCACGAGGCTCGCGAGGAGGCTCATGAGGAGGACGTTCTTGCGGAAGCCGCCGCCGAGGGCCGAGGACAGGACCACGACGACGAGGGGGGCGAAGGCGAAGGAGTGCCGCTTGTGCCGCTCGGCGCGCGCCTCCGCCGAAGGAAGCCCCGCGCGGGAGAGGAAGCCGACGTACTCCTTCAGCTCTGCGACCGTCATCTC
>DAINBW010000557.1:0-2365 GCA_036732745.1 Spirochaetales bacterium
GCCCCAGCCGCCCAGCTCATCCTCGTCTACGACTTCGGCGGCGGCACCTTTGACGTGACCGTCCTCAGGCAGGAAGGCGTCGACTGCAAGGTCCTCGCCTCCCGCGGCGACGGGCGGCTCGGCGGCACGGACCTCGACCGCGAGCTGTTCCGCCGCGCCTCGGAGTCCTTCGCCGCGGAATACGGCATCGATGTCGGCGCCGACCGCCTCCTCGCGCAGGCCCTCGTCGAGCAGGCCGAACGCGCCAAGATCGAGCTTTCCGAGCGCCTGGAGGCGACGATGGGCATCCCCTTCGCCCTGGCGCCGGGCAAGGACGGCGGTCCCGGCCGCGTCGTCCATCCCCTCCACCAGCTCAGCCGCGCGGAATTCGAGGCGATCGCCCTTCCCTACGTGGAAAGGAGCCTCGAGCTGACGGCCCTCGCCCTCGCCGACGCGGGCGTCGCCGCATCCTCCGTCGACCTCCTCGTGCTTTCGGGCGGTTCGAGCCGCATTCCCCTCGTGCGCCGCCTCATCAAGGAGCGCCTCGGCCTCGAGCCAGCCGGCGGCATCAATCCCGAGGAGATCGTGGCGCTGGGCGCCGCGGTGGAGGCCACCCTCGTCCAGGGCTCCGAGCGGCTCCGCGTCCAGGACGTCGTCTCGCGCACCTACGGCGTCGAGATCGACGGGGGGCGCTTCGTTCCCCTCATCAAGAAGAACAGCCCCGTGCCCGCGGCCCGAAGCCGCGTCTTCACCACGGTCTCGGACAGCCAGGATTCCGTGGAGATCCACGTGCTCCAGGGCGAATCGGGCAAGGCCGGCGAGAACCTGTCCCTCGGCCGCTTCCTCCTCTCCGGCATCCGCCCCGCCCGCGCCGGCGAGCCGCGCATCAGGGTCGATTTCGGCATCGACGAGTCCGACATCCTCCATGTCGCGGCCCAGGACCTCGATACCGGCGCCGCCCAGGCCATCAGCATCGCCGACCTCGACCGCGGCGCCGTCGCCGAGGCGCCCGCCGAGCTCGCCGACAAGGCGCGCCTCCTCGCGGGCCGACTGGCCGAGCTCAAGATCGGCCTCCCCGTCGAGTCCGGCCTCGAGTCGGAGCTCGAGGAGGCGGCCGCCCGCGCCCGCGCCGCGCGCGCCGACGCGCCCGAGGGCGAACTCCGGCTCCTCAAGGCGGAGCTCGAGGGGCTCGTGGGCGAGCTTCTGGCGCGAAAGAGCGAGGCGGCGCGGCGATGAACGCGGCCCGCGAGCCGCGCGCCGAGGGGCGCGGCGACGATGGCCTCCTGGCCATTCTCGGCCTCGGCCCCGGTGCCGGCGAGGAGGACATCAAGGCGGCATACCGCCGCCTCGCCAAGCGCTGGCATCCCGATTCGAGCAAGGACCCCGCCACGGCGCGGCAGTTCGCGCGGGTCGCCCGGGCCTACAAGATCCTGTCGGCCCGGCCGCCCCGGGGCAACCTGCCGCTGGGCGGCGCCGCCGCGCGCTACCGACGCGTGATGGAAGCGGGGGAGGACCTCTTCGCCCTCGGGCAGGTGCTAGCGGCCGATCCCGATCCCGGCGCCCGCGAGGCGGCCGTGCGCCGCCTCGGCCTCTCCGGCCGCACCGCCGCCTTCGTCTTCCTGCGGCGTGCCCTCTATGATCCCGCCCCCGCCGTGGCCGAGGCCGCGGTCCGCGCCGTGGCTCTGCTCGGTTCGCGCCAGGCCGAGGGCGAGGTGGCCGCGCTGTACGCGCGCTCGAGCCCGGCCCTGCGCCGCGGCATCCTGGAGACCGCCGCCGCCACCCGCGAGCCCCTGTTCGGCGCGACCCTCCGCGCCGCGGCCCGCGACGAGGATTTCGGCCTCCGCGCCCTCGCCGCCAAGCTTCAAGCCGAGTTCCCGTAAACAGTCAGGGTCATCGAGCCGTATAGGCGCCCCGCAGCGCCGCCTCGAAAGCGGATCGGCCGCGCGGCGGGCGCAGGTGGCGGTGGCGGGGGCGCCGTGGTTATTGGATCTTGGCCCAGAAGGAAAGCCCCGTCGGCGTCGCGGCCAGGCCCCCCTCCGCGCTTTCGCGGATGGCGGCGGGCATCGCGTCGCCGATGGCCTTCATCGCCCCGACCACCTCGTCGAAGGGGATGACGCTCGAGACGCCGGCGCGCCGGAGGCAGACCGCGGTGAGCGCGTTGGCCGCCATGAAGGCGTTGCGCTTGGCGCAGGGCACCTCCACGAGTCCGGCGACCGGATCGCAGGCGAGTCCCAGGCTGTTCTTGAGCGAGAGCGCCGCCGCGTCGAAGCAGCCTTCCGGCTCCTCGCCGAGGAGGAAGGCGAGGCCGGCGGCGGCCATCGCCGCCGCGGCGCCGCATTCGGCCTGGCAACCGCCCGCCGCGGCGGCCAGCGTCGCGCGGAGGGCG
>DAINBW010000558.1:0-2364 GCA_036732745.1 Spirochaetales bacterium
GGCTCCTGCACGGCCTCCGTGCTCGGCACGGGCACCCTGGTCTCCCCCATCCTCCTCGCGATGGGCATGCCCCTCCCCGTCGTCGGCGCCGTCATCTCGAGCGCCGCCGTCTACGGCATGATCGCCCCGCCCGTCAACATCCCGGTGATGATCATCGGCGGCGGCATCGACCTCCCCTACATCGGCTTCGACGGGCTCCTCGCCCTCGTCACCTTCCCGATGGCCATCCTGACGACCCTCTTCCTCGGCCTCCGCCACGTGGACCGCAAGGCCCTGGCGCGCGTCATCGAGGAGAAGAAGGCGGAGCCCAGGGCGGGCAAGCTTTCCATCTACCTGCCCCTCCTCGTCTGCGTCGTCCTCATGGTCGGACCCAAGGCCTTCCCCAAGTGGTTCCCCGATCCGCGGCTCCCCCTCACCTTCCTGATCTCCGCCGCCGTCGGGCTTCTCGTCGGCAAGCGCTTCAACGTGGCCACGGCCGCGCGTGACGGCGTCCGCGAGATCCTTCCCGTCGTCGGCATCCTCTTCGGCGTCGGCATGCTCATCGAGATGATGACCCTCACGGGCATCCGCGGCACCATCGTCATCGGCGCGCTTTCCATCCCGCCGGCCTTCATGCTCCTCGGCGTCGCCCTGATCCTGCCCCTCTTCGGCGGCATCTCGGTCTACGGCGGCGCGAGCGTCCTCGGCGTGCCCTTCGCCCTCGCCCTTCTCGGCCAGAACCAGATCGTGGTCCTCTCGGCCCTCTCCCTCATCGGCGCGATGGGCAGCTACATGCCCCCCGTCGCCCTCACGCCCGTCGTCGCGGCGCAGCTGATCGGCGAGCCCAAGTACGGCCGCATCATCAAGCTCGCCCTCGCGCCGGCCGTCGTGGCCGTCCTCGTCGGCGTGGCCATGCTCGTATGGGCCAATCCCATCGCCAAGTTCCTCGGAGTCTAGCCGTGATAACCATCATCTATCGACTGATCGTCGCGCTCGCGCTCGTCCTCGTCGCGGTCGAGCTCTTCACGCAGAAAAGCGCCAAGCTGAAGCTCAACGCCGCCCTCGTGCTCGTCCCGCTCGCGCTGCGGGCCCTCATGATCGCCTAAGGAGACGGGGCCATGGAAACCGACAAGAAGAAGCTCCCCGGCCTCCCCCTATCCCTGGGCCTCCTCGCCCTCGTCGTCCTCGTCCTCGTCCTCGTCGCGCCCGCCGATCTCGCGATGCGCAAGCATGACTTCGTCCGGAAGGGTCCCGGCGTCACCGAGGTGAAGATGCTTTCGGACTGGTTCCCCGGCATCAAGGGAAGCCGCGGCGACACCGAAGTCTACGTCCTCGATTCCGGCAAGCCGGGCGGTTCGGCCCTCGTCCTCGGCGGCACCCACGCCAACGAGCCCGCGGGCTTCCTGACCGCCATCGTCCTCGTCGAGAACGCCCGGCCCGAGGCGGGCAAGCTCTTCGTGATACCCTTCGCCAACGCCTCCGCCTTCACCCACACGGACTACATGGAGGGCGAACCCCGGCGCTTCACGATCGAGGGCGCCTCGGGACCGCGCGCGTTCCGCTTCGGTTCCCGCGCGACGAGCCCGGCGGACCAGTGGCCCGACCCGGACATCTACATCCACGCCTCCTCCGGCCAGAAGCTTTCCGGCTCCGAGACGCGCAACCTCAACCGCGCCTACCCCGGCCGGCCCGACGGCACCTTCACCGAGAAGGTCGCCTTCGCGATCACGAGCCTCATCAGGGCCGAAAAGGTCGACGTCTCCGTCGACCTCCACGAGGCCTCTCCCGAGTACCCGGTCATCAACGCGATCGTCGCCCACGAACGCGCGATGAAGGTCGCCTCCATCGCGGTGCTCAACCTCGAATTCGACGGCATCACGATCGGCCTTGAGCCCTCCCCGCAGAAGCTCCGCGGCCTTTCGCACCGCGAACTCGGCGACGCCACGGACACCTACGCCCTCCTCATGGAGACGGCCAATCCCTCGCAGGGACGTCTCCGCGGCGTGACGGACGAGGCCCTCATCCTGAAGGGCCAGGATCCCCTCTACCTCAAGGCCAAGGCCCTCGGGCGGCTCTTCGTCCCCTTCGACGAAAAGGGCTCGCCCATCGAGACGCGCGTCGGACGCCATCTCGCCGGCCTCGCCTCCATCTTCTCCGCCTACACCGAGGAGAAGCCCGACCGGGCCATCCAGTTCTCGGGCCTCCCGAGCTACGACGAGCTCCAGGCTTCGGGACTCGGCAAGCTGTTCTAGCCGTCCTATCGCCGACGCCGCGGGCCTTCGCGCCGCGGCATCGCGACGCGCGCCGCCTTCGGGCCGGCGCGCGTTTTTTTGAGGATCGGAAGAGCCCGCTACCAGACGTAGGGCACGAGGCGCCAACTCCGAC
>DAINBW010000559.1:0-2359 GCA_036732745.1 Spirochaetales bacterium
TCGCGGCGACGACCTCGCCCCCGAGGAGACAGACGCGGTTGCCGGCGGCGCGCGCGGGCCAAAGCTCGGGGCGCGCCTCCAGGGGGAAGCCGGCGGGACTCGCGGGATCCAGGGCCGAGAGCCAGAGCGGCTCCCCGCCCGAATCCGGAGCAGACGGCTCCGCCATGCCCGGGGCGGTGAAGCGCTCGAAGGCCTCGGGACTCATGAACTGGGGCCCTTCGATGCCCTCGAAAAAGCGGCCGTAGAGGAGTTCGCCCGCGAGCTCCATGCTCCGCATCGCGCGGAAGAGGGCGCCCCAGCCGAGATGCGGGAATTCCCGCTCGAGAAGGGGCCGGCAGAGGAGCCCCCAACGCCGCGCCAGGACGCGCACGCGGGCCCGATCGAGTTCCTCCGCGTCGAGGGCGTCCCCCTCGTCGGGGCCGAGGGACAGGGCATACCAGCGACCCGCGACGGGAGCCCCCGACTTCCAGCGTTCGCGGAGGGCCCGCGGGACGCGCCGGGGCCGGCCGAAGCCCGCCGCCTCGCCTTCCTCGGGGGCCGGGCCGTCGGAGAGGTCGCGGCCGAAGCGGCCTTGGAGGCCGCGGCGCAGGGACTCGAAGCCCTCGGCGCCCACGAGCCCCTTCCAGGCCTCCGACCACAGGGCCAGGGCGAGCCCCTTGGAGTCGAGCCCGGCGCCCACCCTGGCCTTGAGCTCCCAGAAATCGAGGGGCGGCGAATCGGGATCCACGATGTGCGACACCGCGCTTCCCGCCTGGAAGAGTTCAAGCTCCTCCGCCCGGGCGAAGGCGACGCGCTCCCTTCCCGCGCCGAACCAGAGGCGCGCCTCTCCCGCGAGGAGGGCGTCGAGATCGGAGGGCGCGTAGCCCGGCAGGCGCGCGGGCAGGATCTCGCTCTCCCAGAGTCCCACGGGGAGGGCAAAGCCGGCGAGCGCGTCGAGGACTTGCGCGAGGCCTTGCCCGCCCTCGTCCCGGGCGGAACCCGCCAGGCCCTGCGTGGCCGCGACGAGGCGCCAGAGATCCTTGAGGGGGCGCGGCTCGACGCGGGGACGGGCGGCCTTGCGCGACAGCCGGAGGAGGGCTTCGAGGTTCTCGAGGTCGATGACGAAGAGGCGGGCGGCCGAAACGTCCCGCCCCTCGGTCCGCCGGCCGGCGGCCTCGTCACGGTCCGACGCCTCGTCGAGGCCGGCGAATTCGTCGAGGGCGACGAGCCCCTCCTCGACGAGCTCGCCGAGGAGGTCGGCGACGCGGGCCGGCGCGAGGCCGAAGACGGAGCCGAGGCGCTCCGGCTCGACGGGTCCCTCGCGCCGCAGCCACTCCGCGACAAGGGCCGCGGGATCGCCCGCGAGCTCGCCCGCCCGTTCCGCGTGGACGAGGAGTTCCTCCGACGCGCCGGGAAGCCTGAGCCGCGCGAGGCGGCCGCCGCACGCGGGATCGGCCGCCAGGGCCTCGGCCAGGGACGGCGGCGAGGCCGCGAGGAGCCCGGGAAGCTCGGACACCGGGACCGCGACGCGTTCGCGGATCCACTCGGCCAGCTCGAGGGGGTCGGCGGGACCCCAGCCGGGGAGGAGCCGCTTGAGGCGCCGCTCGAAGTCCTCGACGAGGGCCGGCTCGAGGCGGGGCCGGAGCCGCGAGGAGCGCAGCGCCGCCTCGATGGCGGCGTCGCCTATCGCGGAGTTGGCCTTGCCGCCCAACGCGTCTCCGCGGTACAGGTACTCGTTCGTCTCCCGCCAGAGGGCGCCGCGCGCGAAGGGCGAGGGCGCGCGGGTCCTGAAGACCCCCGCGGCGACGGCTCCCGAGGCGAGGCCCGCCAGGAAGTCCTTGAGGCGGCCGAGGTCGAAGAGGTCGGCGAGGCAGCTCCGCCAGGTCTCGGCGGTGACGGGAAAATCGGGATAACCGCTCGTCGCCTCGAAGAGCTTCTTGGCGCGCAGGCGGGTGATCCAGAGCGGCACGCGCTTTCCGGGCAGGCCCTTGGGAAGGAGGAGGGCCCGGCCCGCGTTCTCGCGGAACTGCGCGCCGAAGATGCCCGAGCCCTCGAGCCGCTTGCGGATGAGGGCGTCCAGCCTGCGCGGCTCGGCCAGGCCGCGCAGAAGCTCCAGGACCCGGTCGGCGGGATCGACTCCGGCGCCCGGCTCGGGCACGACGAGGAGGACGGAGTCGTCGTCGGCCATCGTCTCGATGGGGAGGCCGCCCGACTCCTCCCAGGCCTCGGCGAGGGCCAGGGCTAGGGGATCGTTGACCGCGCCGCCGCGGAGTGTGTAGAGGACGAGGCAGCGGGAGTCGCCGCGCCGGGAAGGGTCGGCGTAGGACTCGAGGGCGACGCTCCGCGCGCCGGGCAGGGCGAGGCCGCGTTGCGCGGCGGC
>DAINBW010000560.1:0-2352 GCA_036732745.1 Spirochaetales bacterium
GATCGTGCCGGCGCGGGCGGCGAGGCCCGGCATCGCGGCCTTCAAAGCCTCGAGCTCGGCGCGCCAGGCGGCGCGGTCGGGATAGACGCTCTCGGCGTTCCAAAGATAACGCTTGTCCACGTTGGACCGGTCAAGGAGTTTGGTTTCGCTCATGTCTGACATAATAGGTGGTTTTTTGCAGGCGGTCGAGAGAGAAATTTCACATACGGCTAGACAAATCGGCGACGGCGTACGTCTGTATAGGTGATGGATGACGATGGAAGGCGGCGCCTCGAGGGTGCCTACAAGGCCGAGGGCGCCCGCCTTCGGGCCTGGCTCGCCACGAAGCTCGACCGCGAGACGGCGGAGGACCTGGCCCACGAGGTCTTCCTCCGGGCCCTCGCCAACCTCGATGCCCTCGAGCCGGTGCGCGACCTTGGCGCCTGGCTCTGGCGCTCGGCCCGCAACGCCGTCATCGACGCGTGGCGATCCCGCTCCAAGCGGCCGCCCGTCGCCGAGGACGACTTCGAAGGCGTGGTGGACGAGGCGCTCGCGGGCGCGCACGACGCCCTCGAACGGGAGGAGCTCCTTGAGGCGCTCGCGGAGGCCATAGCCAGGCTCCCGCCGGAACAGCGGGAAGTCATAGAGGCGCAGGCCCTGCGGGGCGAAAGCTTCGCATCCATCGCGGCACGGACCGGAACGCCGCCCGACACCCTCGCGGCGCGGAAGCGCTACGCGCTGGCGAGGCTCAGGCGAACGCTGGAATCATACGTCTAGGAGGTCTTCGATGAACGGAAAACATGGGCCCTTCGGGAAGGGGAGATTTTCCCCCCTGCAAATAGCGGGGATGATCGCGGGCGGCACGGCCCTGGCGGTCGTACTGGCCTTCGTCTTCGGTTGGGTGGTGATGCTGCTCTGGAACTGGCTCATGCCGGCGATCTTCAAGCTGCCGACGATCAATTACTGGCAAGGTTGGGGGCTCGTCCTCCTTTCGCACATCCTTCTCAAGCCCGGCTACGGCCCCGGCGGCGGACCGCGGGGTCATCGCGGACCGAGGGGCAAACGGGATCAGGAATGCTGGAAGGAGGAACTCAAGGACAAGATGGACGAGGGCGGATCCGGGGAGGCCGGATCGACCTGAGCTCGCCGCGGGAGCGAGCGGCCGGGAGCCTCGCGCCTCCGGCCGCCCGGTCGGTGGAGTACGCCGGCTTCAGGGCCGACGCCACGCGCCGCCGGCGCGACAAAGCCTATCGCTCGAGCTTTCCCGTCCAGCGGTCGATGCCGCCAAAATCGGAGATGTTCGTGTAGCCCATGCGCCTGAGCGTTTCGGCGGCGATGGCGGAGCGGCGGCCGGTCCGGCAATAGACCACGACGGGACGGGATTTGTCCGGCTCGCGGAAGGATGCCCCGATGTCGTCATAGGGATGGAGCAGGGCGCCGGGAATGCGGCCGGCGGCGAACTCCTCGGCGGTCCGCACGTCGAGGAGCAAAACTCCCGAGGATTTGTCGGCGAGCAGGGCGGCGAGTTGCCTTGCGTCGAGGCGGGCGGGCAAGGCCGCCCAGGCCGGGCGCGCGGCCGACGGGGCCGCCGCTGCTGACGGAGCCGCCGTCGCGTTGACGGGGATCGCCGCCACGAGGGCAAGGGCGACAAGGAGCCTTCCGGCAAACATTCGTGTCTTCATGGCTTGAAGATACTTACCGAAAGGCTCCTCCGTCGAGCCTTCAGTCCAATTCGGCCAACCGGCGCTTGGCGAGGGATTCGATGGGCAGGGGCAGGACCAGGAATAGGAGCAACGCGTTCGTGACGCAGAGCAGCATGACCGCGAGGTTCCGCCCGAGCTTGTAGAGGTCCTTCGCGTCCGAATAGGCGAGGATGCAGACGAGACCGACCATCGTGCCGAGAAGCGCCGCCGCCAGGATCCACTGCCTGAGCGACTCGAAGAAGAGCCGAGACTTTTCGAGCTCCCCGCGGCCTGCGGCAGCGTCGAAGGGCGCGGAAAAGGCCCTGCCGATGGCCTTGACTGGCCAGGAGGCGAAGGCGATCGCCGCGGGGATAAGCAGGATCACCAGGTAGGTCGGCACATCGAAGAAGGTGTACAGGCGGCCGCCCGAGGTTACGATGGCGATGACCGTGATCGCCGCGACGAAGAAGATACCCACGAAGAACTTCAGTTTCATGCCAAGCCCCTTTCGTTATTTGAACCTGCCGAAGGCCCTTGGGGCTCCTTCGGCCGTACCGGCGCCTTTCAGCGCGCCAAAGCCCTCGATCGCCGCCGCGAAGCCGGATCCGAACACCACGCCGACCTCGCCGGCGCCGCCGCCGCGCAACGCCGTTTCGGCTATCGCGTCACCGAGGCCGCCGATCCCCCGGGC
>DAINBW010000561.1:0-2350 GCA_036732745.1 Spirochaetales bacterium
GACTTGGAAGGACGGCGTCCTCTCGGAATGGAACGGGCAGAGCCCCTTCCAGTTGACGCCCGCCTTTCGCAGGGGGACGTACTCCTGCACGACCTGCAGGATATTGGCCTGCAGGCGGAGGTCGTCGATGAAGCTCTGGGGAAACAGGCCCATGCTAGGGACGCCCGCTCATTCCTTCAGCTCCGCGACCGTCATCTCCTTGACGTCGCGGTTCTGGCTCCGGAACGCGTCGGGAGCCTCGTCGAGCTCGTCCGAGGCGTAGCTGCCGTGGCTCGACTCGAGCCAGACGCCGTCGGGCCCCGCGACGAAGCGCCGGGCGCGGGAGAGGAGCCAGCGGCCGCCCTCCCAACGCGCGGACGGCGCGTCGGTCCGGGCCTTGGGCCCGCCGCGGCCGTCGCGCTCGATCACCGTCAGGTTGGAGAGGGTCTGCGTCGCGTCGTCGTAGAACTCCGCGCGATAGACGACACCGCCGTCCCGGGAGATCACGGCGATGTCGGCGTTGCTCCGCGAGAGGCCCTGCCGCAGGAGCTCGCGCGAGTAGGCGCCCTTCGCGCGGTAGCTCGGGAGGACAACCCGGTCCTCGAAGACGAAGGAGGCGGCCGAAAGGAGGGCCGCGACGAGGAGGAGGGGAAGGACGAAGGAGGAGAGCTTGATGCCCGCGCCGAAGACCGCCACGAGCTCGTTCCGCGCGTAGAGGCCGCCGAGGGAGTAGGCGGTCGCGAACAGCAGCGCGGCGGGCAGGGCATAGGAGACGCAGGTGGGCGCGTAGAGGATCATGACGCGGAGGATGGAGGCCGCCGGGACGTCCAGGGAAAGATAGCGCCAGAGGTTGGCGAAAAGGTCGACGAGTTCGAGAAGCATGACGAAAAAGCCGAGCGCGCCCAGGAACACGGGCGCGAAGCTCCGCGACAGGTAGGCGTGCAGGATCGATGGCCGGCGCATGGGGTCCAGCTTACCTTGCGAGCCCGCCCGCGATCCAGAGGAGGGCTCCGGAGGCGAGCACGAAGGCGTTCGGCAGCCACATCGACCAGAAGGGCGACCAGCCGAGGCGCGTGCCGAAGGTCTGCCCCGCCAGGAGGAGGGCCCAGTACAGAACCGCGAGGATGAGGCCGAGCCCGAAGCCGACCGAACGCCCGGCGCGCCTGGCCCGCAGGCCCAGGGGATAGGCGAGCGTCACGAAGCAGAGGGCTCCGAAGGGAATCGAGAATTTCTTGTAATACTCGAGCTCGTAGATCTTGAGGCTGCGGTCCTCCAGCGGGGCGGCTTCGAGCTCGCGGAGGGTCTTGAGGAGGGGCTGGAGCCTTCCGCGCGCGTTCTCGTAGCGCAGGCCCTCGTCGTTCGCCGCCGCGTAGGCCTCGGCGAGCGAGGCGCGCAGGGCGGCGATCTCCGCGGACCTGGCCCGGCGCCGGCCGTCGAAGGCGGCGGCCTTGTCCCGGATGACGCGCCCCAGGTCCTTGGAGCTCATCTCCCGCGGCCCGATGGAGGCGGCCGCCTCCCCCCGCTCCCGCGTTTCGATGCGGTAGTCGAGCGAATCGCAGGTCGAGTATTCGAAGCGTCCCGGTTCGCCTTCCGGTGACTCCTGGGTCCACACCTCCTCGAGGCGCAGGAGGAGATAGCCGTCGTCCTTGCCCGAGGAAAGGAGGCGCGCGCGCTTGGCGGCGATCACGCGCCCCGCGCCGTCGCCGCCGCGGTCGAAGAGGACGACGTCCTCGACCGCGTCCCCGGTCACCGCCCCCGTCACGATCGTCACGCCGCGGTAACGCCGCGCCGTCCAAGGTTCGAGCTCGAGCGCGGGCGAGGACACGAGGAGCTTCCTGTAGAGCTTGCCGAATTCGACGGTGCCGAGCGGCAGGAAAAAATCGTTCATCACGAAGGAGAACAGCGAGACCGCCAGGGCCAGGACCGCGAAGGGCGCGAAGACGCGCCGGGCCGGCACGCCGGCGGCCTGGATGACGAGGATCTCGTTGGACGAGGCCAGGCTCCCCGCGGCCATGAGTCCGCCGACGAGGGCGGCGAAGGGGAAGGACATCGCGACCACGGAGGGCATGGCGTAGAGGAGGAGGAGGAAGACGTCCCAGAGCGGCGCGCGCTTGGCGAGGATGTCCTCCGCCATGAGGAGGAGCTGGTTCACGAAAAAGATGACGAAAAAAAAGAGGAAGGCCACGAGGAGGGAAAGCGCGAATTCCCTCGCGATGTGCGCATAGAGGATCGCGGGCCGCCCGGCGGAGCGGGCGGACCCGGCGCGCCGGGCGGGCCCGGCGGAGCGGGCGGGTCCGGCCGGGCGGGCGGGTCCGGCCGGGCGGGCGGGTCCGGCCGGGCGGCCGGCCGCCGCGGCGGGCGCGCGGGCCAT
>DAINBW010000562.1:0-2344 GCA_036732745.1 Spirochaetales bacterium
GCCCACGACGGTCTCCAAGGTCCTCGAGGTCTGCAACAACCCCAAGACGAGCCCCATCGATCTCGACAACGTGATCAGGCTCGATCCCGTCCTCATGGGCAGGGTGCTGAAGCTCATCAACTCGGCCTACTACGGGCTCGGGACCCAGGTCACGAGCCTGGCCCGCGCCATCATCATGCTCGGGATCAACACGGTGAAGAACCTCGCGCTCTCCACCGCCGTCGTGGACCGCTTCTCCGACAAGGGGTCCTTCCGGGCCCTCAACATGGACGGCTTCTGGCGCCACTCGCTCTGCGTCGGCGTCACCGCCAAGCTCATCGCCAAGCGACGCGGCGTGGATCCGAAGCAGGTGGAGGAATACTTCGCCGCGGGCCTCCTCCACGACGTCGGCAAGATCCCGCTCAACAACGCCCTGGCCGAGGACTACATCCGCACGATGGCCGTGGCCGACCGCGAGCGCCTGCCCCTCTTCCTGGCGGAGAAGCGCACCCTGGACCTCGACCACTGCCAGGCCGGGCAGGTGGTCGCCGAAAGCTGGAAGCTCGCCGGCGCGATAGGCGACGCCATCGCGCACCACCACACCCACGAGAGCTACCGCGGCGACCACGGCGACATCGTGCGCACCGTCGCCGTGGCGAATTATTTCGCGAACCGCGAGGGCATCGGCTTCTCGGGGAACCTCTATCCCGACCGGCCCGGCCCCGAGGTCTACGGCCTCCTCGACATGGAGAAGTCCATGCTCGAGGAGCTCGAGGCCCCCGTCGCGGCGGAAATCGAGAAGGCGAAGGTCTTCCTGAAGATGACCCAATGAGGAGGCGCCCATGCTGAGCCTGACCATCTGGGGCGACCGGGGCTCGATGCCCACGCCCGGCCCCGACACCGTCGTCTTCGGCGGCAACACCTCCTGCCTCGAGATCCGCGCCGATTCCCGCCTCGTCATCGTGGACGCCGGCTCCGGCATCCGACAGCTCGGCGACAAGCTCATGCGCGAGGACTTGAAGAAGGGGCCGATCGACGCGGACATCTTCATCACGCACACCCACTGGGACCACATCATGGGCTTCCCGATGTTCACGCCCATCTACGTGCCCGGCACCAAGCTCCGCATCCACGGCCCCATCACCTACGAGGACGACACCCTGGAGAAGGTGATCGGCTCGCAGCTCTCCTACCGCTACTGGCCCGTGCGCCAGGAGGAGCTCGCAGCCAAGATCGAGTACGAGCAGATCAAGGAGACGACGATCGACCTGGGCCGCGGCCTCTCCGTGCGGACGAAGTACCTGAACCACCCCGTCCTCTGCCTGGGCTACCGCTTCGAGTACGAGGGCAAGGTCATCGTCACCGCCTACGACAACGAGCCCTTCCGCAACGTCTTCCCGACCGATCCGGCCGACCCGCAGTACGACGAGGAGGCCGCGCGCGAGGGCGACGAGGCCGCCCGCGAGGAGAACGAGAAGATCCTCCGCTTCTACCGCGGCGCCGACCTCCTTGTCCACGACACGCAGTACACGGCGAAGGAGTACAACGCGGGCAAGGCGGGCTGGGGGCACTCCTCCTACGAATTCGCGATCAACGCCGCGCACAAGTCGGGCGTGAAGCGGCTCCTCCTCTTCCACCACGACCCGAACCGGAGCGACGCCGAACTCCAGGAGCTCGAGCTCTTCTACCAGGAAAAGCTCCACGGCAAGACCGCCCTCGCCGCCGAGATGGCGCGGGAGGGCAGGACCTACCAGCTCTAGTCCGGCGCCGGCGCGTCCGGCGCGGTCTCCCGGCGGTTCCGCGGCACCTTGACCCCGTGCCGCGCCTCCTCCTATGCTGGATCCCATGTCCGAACGAACGAAATCCGCCGCGACCGAGCCGCAGGTTCAGGCCGCTTCCCGCGCCGAGGCCGCCCCCATGGGCCCCGCCGGCCGCCCTGTCCTCGTCGCCACCCTCGCCTGGATCGGCGCCCTCCTCCTCTCCGTCGTCCTGACGGGTTGTCCGCGCCTCACGCCGCTCTACGCGCTCTACCTCGGCGCCTCCCTCGTCCTCGTCGCCGCGGAGCTGCTCTTCGTCGACGCGATCTGGCGCAAGGGCAAGGTTAGCCTTTACCTCGGGTGGAAAAAATTCACGGGCTACTCCCTGCCCGCCTATTACGCCCTCCACGCATTGCCGCGCGTCGAGTGGGGCAACGCCGGCCTCATCGGCCAGGGGCGCGGGACCTTCATCTTCGCGCTGACCCTCCTCGTCACCGCGGCCGGCGTCGCGGCCTTCTTCCTGGCCGGGCGGCTTCCCTCCCTGGTCGCCTTCGGCGTCCTGTCCGCCGAGGAGGCCGCCGATCCGGCCCTGCGGAAAAAGCGCGCCC
>DAINBW010000563.1:0-2340 GCA_036732745.1 Spirochaetales bacterium
GATATCCCGCACCAGCTGTTCAAGCGCTGGAAGGAAACAGGGGTCGCCGAGCCGCTGCGTTCGGTGATCGAGCGGTGATCCAGGCGGGAGCGCGCGACCGGGCGCTGGACTATCTGGCCCGACATCGCGTCATGACCCTCGCCACTCACGGCCCCGAGGGGCCCTGGGCGGCGCAGGTCGACGACTGCCGCGGCCGCCGTCCCGCCCTTCCCTTCCGCGCCCTTCCCGGCGTCGGGCCGGAGGCCCTCGACCGCTACGCGATCGGCTCCAACGGCAGCATCTTTTCGCCGCAGGGCGGCCTCAGGATCTCCGCGCGCGATCTCGCGAAGATCCTGCGCCTCTTCACGAACGGCGGCGAGGTCGACGGCGTCCGCCTCCTCTCCAAGGAGAGCGTCGCGCGCATGACGACCCGGCGCTGGGCCTACGACCCGGCCCTCCGCAACGGCGAGCTCTACAGCGGCCTCACGCGCGAGACTGGACTGGGCCTGGCGCGCACGACGGCCGCCCGCGACGAGCAGGGCGGCGACCGCCTCCTCGAGTCGGGCGGACCGCGGCTCTGGGGCCACCACGCGGACGCCTACGGGCTCCTCGGCGGCCTGCTCTTCGATCCGGAGGAAGGCTACGGCTTCGTCTACCTGATCGGCGGCACGGCCCGCGCGCCCGAGGGACGGCGCGGCCGCTTCTCCAGCTGGTTCGAGTGGGAAGAGGAGATCCAGGCCGCCATCCTGGAGGAATCGGGCCGCGGCGAGCCCTACCGCACGGGGCTCTGGCGCTGGCGCGGCGCCTTCGGCGAGCTCGGTTCCTTCTCCCTGGAGGGCCTTTCCGCCGACGAGGGCGAGCTCGCCTTCGTCCCGGCCGAGGCCGGGCTCGAGGCCACCGCCGAGGGCGCGGCGCTCGTCGCGACCGCGACGAGTCCCGTCCTCGTGCCCGAGTTCCCCGTCTCCGAGGCGATACCTTCCTGGAACGTCGAGGCCGCCGAGGGCGCGACCCTCGAGCTTTTCCTGCGGGTCCGCGCGGGCGGAGCTTGGACGCGCTGGTACGCGCTCGGCGAATGGCGCCCGGAATCGGGTCCCCGGCCGCGCCGTTCGATCGACGGCCAGGACGACGAGGACGCCAAGGTGCGGACCGACACGCTCGTTCTGGCCCGGCCCGCGGACGCGCTCCAGTACCGCCTGCGCTTTTCCGTGGCGGCGGACTCCGGCGGCGCGCCGATCGGCGCTCTCCCCCGCGTCCGGAACCTGGCGCTCGCCTACTCCTCGCCCAAGTCGGCGGCGCCGCGGGCTCCCCGCGAGGCGGGGAATCCCGCGCGCTGGGGAAAGGTCGTGGCGGAAACGCCGACCTATTCCCAAATGGTCTATCCGGACGGCGGCAACACCTGGTGCAGTCCGACCTGCGTCTCCATGGTGATGGCCTATTGGGAAGGGGACCGTTCCGAGCCGGAGGCCCGCGTCAGGCGGACGGTCGCCGGCGTCCACGACGAGACCTGGGGCGGCTGCGGGAACTGGTCCTTCAACGCGGCCTACGCCGGCGCCAACGGCTTCGACGCGGTGGTGGCGCGCTTTCCCTCGTTCGCGGAGCTCGAGCCCTTCATCGAGGCGGGCATGCCCGTCGCGCTCTCCGTCTCCTGGGACGGCGACAAGGGCCGGCCCCTCGCCGGGGCGCCCGTGAAGGGGAGCGCCGGACACCTCACCCTCCTCGTGGGCTTCGACGAAAAGGGCGACCCGGTGATGAACGAGCCGGCCGCCAAGGAGCCCTCCGGCGTGCGGAGGACCTACGGCCGCCGCGAGCTCGAGACGCGTTGGCTGGAATCGTCGGGCGGCGCCGTCTATCTCATCGTGCCGCGGGGCCGGGCCCTGCCCGGCCGACCCTAGCCCCGGCAGGCCACAACCTCGCCCGATCCAAGCCCATGCCCGGCCGCGGCCGCCCAAGGCTAGGGCTTGGCTGGGGGCCGACACGGCCCGGCCGCGGCCGGGCCGGGAATTTACGCCTGCGGCGCGGGTTCCGGCTCAAGTTCCGGAACGGCTTCCTCCGAGGCAAGGACATAGCGGGCCAGGAGCCCCTCCACGGCCTCTATGGCCCGGCGATTCCGCCCCGAAAGCTCCTCCACCCCGCGCGAGGCCTCGGCGATTGCTGCGATGCTCCGGCCGATGCCCGTGGCCGCGTCCCTCAGCGCCACGGTCGCCCGCTCGAGTTCGCCCATCTCGGTGCCGATGGCGCGCGAGCCCTCGAGGAGCTCGGCGGAGCCGGCCCGGACCTTGGCGGTCACCGAGTTGATGGCCTCGAGTCCCTCCAGCGCCTGGCGGGAGCCCTCCTGCTGCTCGCGGAGCGAGGCGTTGATCC
>DAINBW010000564.1:0-2333 GCA_036732745.1 Spirochaetales bacterium
GGCGACCGCGGGGCCTTTGGCCGCGGCGGAGGCCGAGGAGGCCACGGCGGCGGCGGCGCCCCGCTTCGACGTCCGCTTTTCCGACATCGACACGAACGGCCACGTCAACAACGTGCGCTACCTTTCCTGGGGCCTTGAGGCCCTGCCGAGCGGTTTCAGGGAGGAGCGCGTCCTGTCCGCCATCCGCGGCCAGTACAAGCGCGAGGTCACCTACGGCTCGGCGGTGAGCCCCCTTGTCGCCGACGGCGCGGCCGAGGGGGAGCTTGCCCTCGGCATCTACGCCGAGACTCAGGCGGGCGAGCGCTATCTCGCCGCGGCGGCCGAAACGCGCTGGGCGCCGCGGCCGGCGGAATCCTCGCGCGGCCCGCGGCGGCTGCTCTGCCCGGGCATGGCCATGGTCGACCGGGCCGCGGCGGCCCTCGCCGGCGCCGCCTCGGCGGCGAGCTCCGCGGCGAGCTCCGCCGTCGCCGCCGTCGCCGGCAGGGCGGCGCGGAGTCCCTCGGGCTAAACAAAACGCCGCTCCCGGCGGGGAGCGGCGTCATTCGGTTATAGCGGCGTCGGTCGCGGCCGGCGGCCGCCGACCAAAACCATCAGATCTCGCCGCCGCCCTCGTCGACCTCGGCGGGACCGCCGGCGTCGGCGTGGATGACACGCAGGATCTTGGGCAGGGTATCGAGGCGCTTGCCCTTCTGGACAAGCACGCCGACGACCACGCCGATCACGAGGCCGGCCAAGCCCGCGAGGGCGGCCGGAGCCTCCGTTCCGGTCGGGAAGAGGGCGCGACCGGCGACATAGCCGCCGGCGAAGAGGGCGAGCGGCAAGCCGAGCACCCAGAGGGCGCCTTCGAGCTGGGCCTTGCCCTCCACCTGGATTTCCACCTCGTCGCCCTCGGCGATGGCAACCTCGTCGCGATTATAGGCCTGGAGGCAATTGCGGCTGGACTTGCAGCCGTTGTTGCCGCAGGCGCCGCAGGCCGCGGTCATCTCAAGCTGGACGGTCACCAGCTTGCCCTGAATCTCCTTCACTATCCCCCGTTCGGTCATCAAGCACCTCCTCGCAGGGTATCCGCAGCGCCTTCATCGACGAGGCGCGCCCGTCGTCTCCGATATCGAAAAGGCAGCCCTGGAGCTCCAGGCCCGCCGTCCCGTCCTTGGCCCAGGCGGGTATGCCCGAGATGAATTCCCGAATCCTCGTGGCGGCGTCGGAACCGCCCACCGACAGCAGGCTGCCCGTGCGGCCCGCGTCGGTGATCGCCGCCGTGCCGCCGCGCAGGATACGCGCGTCGGCCGTCAGGGTCTTGCCGTGCGAACCGACCATCACGGAAACGAGGCCGTCCATATGGCGGGCCATCGCTTCCTTTTCCGCCGTCGTCGCCGCGTGGAAGTCGAGCACGATGGCGTTCGTCTCCTCGCGGAGCTTGCGCGCCAGGTCGGTCGCCGCCTGGAAAGGGTTGGCGAGGTGGACGCGCGGGAAGCTGGCCTGACCGAGGAGCTGGATCACGGCCACCTTGCCCTTTGGCGTCGAGAAGACGCGGTAGCCGCGGCCCGGATTGCCGTAGGGGTAGTTCGCGGGCCGGATCAGGTAGGGCGACTTGCCGAGCTGCTCGACGATGTCGCGCTTGTAGTAACAGCACTCGCCGAGCGTCAGCACGTCCAGGCCGAGCTTGTGCAGGTAGACGGCGTGCTGCCGTCCGAGTCCCGCCCCGCCGGTCGCCGAATCGGCGTTGCCGATGACGAAATCGGCCCCGAGCTCCTTGCGCGTCTTGGCGAGGAGCTTTTTCACGGTGAACACGCCCGCCTTGCCGACGATCTCGCCGACATAGAGAATTCTCATACCCACGCTTTCAATCTACCCGAATCGGGGTCGAGTTACAAGGCGAGGGAGGCTAGCCCTTCCCCGTCGCCAAATCCAGCACCCGGTAAGCGCCGTCGTAGGTGCCGATGCTCTTCTGCTTGACGATCGCGTCGCACATGAGGGGCAGGAGTTCATCGTCGTGGAAAAGGAGCTCCAGGGCCTGCGAAAGGAGGGCCTGGGTCCGGCACTCGATCGTGCCGTCGCCGAGCTCCGCGCCCCGGATGGCGCCCCAGGCCTCGTGGCCGCCGATGCGCTTCAGGAACAGTTTCGGCACCGGGTAATAGGCGAGCTCGCTCGGCTTCGTCGCCAGGACGTCCGCGCAGCGCATGAGGAGGTTCGTCGCGTAGACGGCGGCGAAGATGTCCTCGTGGAGGAAGGCGTGGACGCCCGCCACCTCGCCGTCCAGGGCCGCGGCGCAGAAGGCCTTGGTCTCATTGAAGTCGTCGAAGTGCCGGACCGCGGCCGCCCCGAGCCAGGGC
>DAINBW010000565.1:0-2332 GCA_036732745.1 Spirochaetales bacterium
AGCGTCATCGAGCCCCCGCCGCCCGCCGCGCCGGGCGATCAGGCCGCGGGCCGCCGCCCGCGGAAGAGGCGGCGGAAGGTCCAGCGGACGAGGGGTCCGATCAGGACGATTTGGGTGAGGAAAGCGAAAGGGAGGTTGTACTTGAGGGCATGGAGCCAATTGTAAATAAGTTTCGCGTTCATCCCCCGGTGCAGTGCCGTGGAGGCCAAGCTCATGGCGGGGCACATGAGGCAGACGGTCGAGCAGGTGATCGCCAGGATGACGAGCGCGGGACGGTCCGCGGCGGGATCCACGAACCTGAACGCCAGCTTTTCGGCGAGTCGGTGCGCGAACAGGGCCTCCATCAGGAAGGCGAGCGCGAACTCCGCCGGCATTTCCCGGATGGCCAGGGGGAAGACCCGGAGGCTCATGGACCCGAGGCCCAAGGCGATATTGTAGGTGGTGAAGGCGGCGACGGACAAGAGAACCGTCAAGGACATGAAGAACAGTTTTTCGAGCTTGGTTTGCGGCACGCGGCGCTCCCGGCGAAAGGATTTCCCGCCGCGTCCGTCGGACATGACGACGCGGGCGAGCCTTGGTGCCGTGATCAGGTTTACGCGCCGGTCGTCGCCGACCGATCGCCACGTGTGTCGTTTTCCAAGAGCGCCGACTATAGCGGGCCGCGGGAAAAACATCAAGCGAGAAGCCCGCGATTTCCCTTCCGCCCCCCTAAGGCGGTATCTTGAAGGGAGGTCAGCTTCGGTTTTTCGCCAAGGAGGCTTCCCGTGCGGCGCATCGTTCCCCATCTCTGGTACGACAAGGAGGCGGGGGAGGCCGCCGAGTTCTACGCCTCCATCCTGCCGGACTCCGCGGTCCTTTCGCGGACGAAGCTCGGCGGAACGCCTTCGGGCGAGGTGGAGCTCGTGGCCGCGCGCCTCGCGGGGCAGGAGTTCCAGCTCATCTCCGCGGGGCCCTACTTCGCCTTCACGCCGGCGGTCTCTTTCGTCGTCGCGGCCGAATCGGCGGCGGAGGCGGAGCGCCTGGCGGCCGCCCTTGGCGCGGGGGGCGCTGAGCTCATGCCCTTCGGCGCCTATCCCTTCGCGCCCGCCTTTGCCTGGGTCCGCGATCGCTACGGGCTCTCCTGGCAAGTGATCTTCCGGCCGGGCGAACGGCCACGCCGCCGGATCGCGCCGGCCCTCCTTTTCACCGGGGCGGTCTGCGGCCGGGCGGAGGAGGCGGCGCGCTTCTACGCCTCGCTCTTTGACGGGGCTTCCGTCGGCGACATTCTCCGCTACGGCCCGGACGAGGCGCCGGACCGCGAGGGCACGGTCAAGCAACTGGCCTTCTCCCTGGAGGGGATGGACTTCACGGCGATGGACTCCGCCTACGAGCATGGCTTCGGCTTCAACGAGGCGGTCTCCTTCATCGTGTACGTCGAGACGCAGGCGGAGCTCGACCGCTTCTGGGCGGCCCTTTCCGCGGTCCCCGAGGCCGAGCAATGCGGCTGGCTCAAGGACCGCTTCGGCCTCTCCTGGCAGGTCGTGCCGAACGCGTTGGGCGAACTCATGGGCTCGGGCGACGAGGCGAGGCGCGCGCGCGTCACGGCGGCCTTCCTTTCGATGAAGAAGTTCGACATCGCGGCGCTGAAGGCCGCGGCCGCGGCCGAGGGCGGTGAGCGGTGAACGCCGCGCCCGGCGCCGCGACGGTGGCGGACTACGTGGCGGCGGTAGACCCCGCCTGGCGCCCGGCCCTGGAGCGGATCCTCGCCCTCCTGCGGAAGAACCTTCCCGCCGGCTTCGCGGAGGAGCTCAGCTACGGCATGCCCGGCTTCGTCGTGCCGCTTTCGCTCTATCCCAAGGGCTACCGCTGCGATCCGAAGTTGCCCTTGCCCTTCCTGAGCGTCGCGGTCCAGAAGAGGCACCTGTCGTTCTACCATCTCGGCCTCTACGCCAAGCCCGAGCTCCTTGCCTGGTTCGTCGCGGAGTACGACAAGCTCGCTCTCCCGCGGAAGCTCGACATGGGCAAGAGCTGCCTGCGCTGGAAGCGGCCAGAGGACATTCCCTACGAGCTCCTCGGCCGCCTGGCGGCGGCGATGACGAGCGCGGAATGGATCGCCCTGGCCGAGGCCGCGGACCGCGGAACCGGCTCCGGAAGGCGCGCATGATCGAGGCGGAGCGGGTCGCGGCCCTCCGCGGCGGCTCGCCGCGCGCGGGGGCGGCCTACGGGCTCTATTGGATGCAAGCCGCGCAACGCGTGGAGGAGAACCACGCGCTCGCCTACGCCGCCGCCCTGGCGCGGGAAGCCCGCCTGCCCCTCGCGCTCCTCTTTGTGCTCGCGGCCTATCCGCGCGCCC
>DAINBW010000566.1:0-2331 GCA_036732745.1 Spirochaetales bacterium
TTCTGGAGCCACTTCATGAAGTCGACCGTGCCGCCCTTGTTCTGCATGTAGGAGCTCATGTCGGCGTTCATGTACTCGCCGCCGAAGAGGTTGATCGCCATGATGCGGGTGCCCTGGTCGCCCTGGTTGCTCTTGGCGTAGACGATGACGGGGACGGCGTCGGGGCGCTTCGCCTGGATGGCCTTGAGGGCCTTGGTGAACTCGTCGGTGGTCCAGAGGCGGTCGGGCTTGTTGAGGGGCAGGAGGTTCGCGAGGCCCGCCTCTTCGAACATGGTCTTGTTGACCGCCATCATGAAGTTGGCGACGTTGAAGGGATACTGGACGATCTTGCCGTCGAGCTTGCAGGCCTCGAGGATGGTCGGGTTCAGGTCCTTGAGGTCGGCGGGCTTGAACATGTCGTCGAGGTTGGCCATGTAGCCCTGGCGCGCGTACTCGGTGATGCGGCCGGGGTAGTCGAAGATGAGGTCGGGGCCGGAGTTCGACGTGAGGGCGACGGTGACCTTCTCGGGACCGCCGTTGAAGGAGATCATCTCCACGTTGACCTTGATGTTCGGGTACTTCTTGTTGAAGGCCGCGACGAGCTCCTTCTCGTACTTGCCGAGCTCGCCGTCGAGGGTCGTGAAGTTGGGATAGTTCCACCAGGTGATCTCTACCGGCTTGGCCTGGCCGAAGAGGGGCGCCATGCCCGCCGCGAGGCAGAGGACGAGGGCAGCCGCGAGAACTCGAGTTCTCCGTGACATGTATAGCTCCTATAGATACAAGTTAACTTGTATACCAATACTCTATGGCTAGTTTTAAAAACTGTCAACCAAGATTTGCGGGCCCGCGGCACAAAAAGCGTCATAAAACCATATAATGCTTACCCACCTGACATTAAACCGGTTTCTTCGGGTGCGCAAATTAGCGAGTTGACATTTAAGAAAGTCGGGATTAGAGTAATTTGCATACAAGTTTGTATAAACATAAGCATACTGCCATACAAGGAGCCATCATGAAGCTACGTCCCGGCATCTACGCCGCCCAGATCGTCCCCTACGACGCGGAGGGCCGCGTCAAGACGAAGGAGCTCGCCGCCCTCGTGGAGCGCGGCATCGTCCGCGGCAAGGTGGACGGCCTCTACATAGGCGGCAGCACCGGCGAGAACTTCCTGAACGACGCCGAGGCCAAGCGCGCCGTCCTCGAAACCTGCGCGGCGGCCGCGGCCTCCGCCTCGGCGAAGCTCGGCGGCCCGAAGGTCAGCCTCATCGCCCAGATCGGCTCCCTCAACGTCCGCGAGGCGGAGTCCCTCGGCAAGCTGGCCGCCGGCCTCGGCTACGACGCCGTCTCCGCGGTCACGCCCTACTACTACAAGTTCAGCTTCGCCGAGACCCGCGAGTACTACGTCCGCCTCGCCGAGGCGGCCGGCCTTCCGATGCTGGTCTACTCGGTCCCGGCGCTGACCGGCACGAGCTTCGACATCGAGCAGACCAAGAAGCTCTACGAACATCCCCTCGTTGCGGGCTTCAAGTACACCTCCGGCGACCTCTTCACGATGGAGCGCCTCATCAAGGCCTTCCCCGACCGCCTGGTCTTCTCCGGCTACGACGAGCTCCTCCTCTGCGGCCGCGCCCTCGGCGCCTACGGCGCCATCGGCTCCACCTACAACCTCTTCGCCCCTCTCGCGCGCCGCGTCTGGGACGCGACCGGCGAAGGGAAGCTCACGGAGGCCCGCGCGGCCCAGGGCGAGCTCAACGACGCCATCCAGGAGCTCGCCTCCCTCGGCCTTTACCAGTCGATCAAGGAGATCCTGACGGCCGAGGGCATCGCCGCCGGCGACTGCCTTCCGCCCTTCGGGACCCTTTCCGCGGAGGCCCGCGAGAAGGCCCGCGCGCTCGGGAAGCGCTTCGCCGAGAAGGGCATCACCATCCCCAAGGCCGGCGCCTGAGGGCCGGGAGGAACGCGACATGACCAAAGAGCGCATCGCCGAGCTCCGCGACTTCTACCTCCGCGAGCTCCGCGGGGACACCCTCCCCTTCTGGATCGAAAAGGGCATCGACCGCGAACACGGCGGCCTCCTCGACTTCCTGGACCGCGAGGGCAAGCCCCTCTCCACGGACAAGGGCGGCTGGATCCAAGGCCGCTTCGCCTGGGTGCTCTCGCGCGCGGCCAACTCCGCCGCCTCCTCCCCCGAGGAGCGCGCGCGCTGGATGGAGGCCGCCCGCCTCTGCGCCGACTTCGTGCGCGACAAGGTGCTCGCGGGGCCCGGCGGCCGCGCCTACTTCGAGCTCGACCGGGAGGGCAGGCCCCTCGTCCTCCGCCGCTACCTCTTCGCCGAGGCCTTCGCGATCATCG
>DAINBW010000567.1:0-2320 GCA_036732745.1 Spirochaetales bacterium
CAGGTGTAAAGCTCGGACACGCTTGCCGCGAAGGGCTGCCTGAAGCCGGCCGCGCGGGGATCGGAAGCGCCGGCCGACGCGACTTCGAGATAGCCGGAGGGATCGATCCTGAGGTCATAGGAGTCGTCGCGGAGCCCGGAGGCGCGGTCGCGCACGAAGACGTCGGCGCCGCTGGTTTCGACTATCGCATAGCGGTTCAAGAGCTCGGTGGCGGCGCCTCGGACAAGGGGATCGAAGAGTATCGCCACGTCGTTGCCGGCGATCGTCTGCGCGGTCGAAAGCCCGTCGTAGTGGACGGCGACCTGGGTGGCCGCCGCGATGGAGAGGGTCACGACGCCGGTCGCCGCGGAATAGGAGTACTCCCCGGAGTCGAGGAGTCGGAATTTCTTGCCGTTTGATCCGACGAGCGTTCCCGTCGCGCTCTCGACGTAGACGAGAAGGTTGGCGGAGGGAAACGAGGGCGTCGCGAACCAGCGCCCGCGGAGGAACTGGTTGATCGGAATCACGGTCTCGGCGACCTCGGCGCCGCCGACGAAGCGCTTTTCCACGCGGTCGGCCTGGTCGTAGCGCAGCATCGCGCGGCCGTCGAAGGCCTCCGAGCCCACGGAGGCGGCGATGCCGAAGGATCGTCGGCTGCCCTGGCCGAAGGAGAGGAAGGGCAGGGTCGGGAAGGATATGCCGTCGTTGCCGATCCGGATTTCGCGGAGGGCCTCGCCCTCGGCGCCGCGATAGCCGGCGGCGTAGCGCGCCTGGGAGAGGTCGTCGCTCACGCGCGCCTCGACGAAGAGGCGGTCGAAGAGGAGGAAGGACAGGAAAAGGTCGGGGCGCTGGGAAAAGAGGAGGGGCTGGAACTCGGCGAGCCTGAGGCCCGAGGCCGCGCTCGACTCGAGGCTTCCTTGGGAGATTAGCTTGAGTTCCCAGGAGCCGCGGACGAGGAACTCCACGTCCGAGCCGCCGAATTCGACGGCGAAGAGGCTGGAGGGAGCCTCGGCGGGAAGACTCCGCGGCGCGGCGACGGCCCGGGCGGCCGGCGCGGGGAGGCCGGAAACGCCGGCGCCGGCCTCCGACGGCGAGACCGCGGCCGCCGATTCTCCCTCCGCGACGGTGCCGGGAAGGGTGACGAGCGAAAAAATGAGTGCCGCCGCGAGGGAAAAAGCGCTTCTCTTTACCATTACTATGCCGTATGATACTATAATAGAGCGGGACGGTCGTAAAGCCTTCGGTCCCGGAACACCAGGATGAAAACAAAGAACGGCGCCCTGGCGCGGACGCTTCGCGTCGCGCTTGACAGTCTCATCCTCCTCGCGGTCCTCCTTGTCCTCGTCGAGGAGGGCTTCGCGGCCGGGGGCGCGGGATGGCCGCTCCGCCGGGCCTTGGCCTTGGCGAGCGCCGCCTTCGACCTGGTCTTCGCGGCCGAGTTCGCCGCCAGGCTCGCCCTCGCCTCCCTCGACGGCGAAACGCGCGAGTACCTCGCCGACGGCGGCTGGATCGACGGCCTGTCCTCCCTGCCGATCCTGGTTTTCGTCTCGGGACCCTTCCTCTTCGGCAGCCTCGCCGGCGCCCATCCGGCCGTCTCGGTGGTCGGCGCGGCGGGCACGATGCAACTCCTCCGCAGCCTCCGCCTCCTTCGCAGCCTCAGGCTCCTCCGTTTCCTCCGCCACGGCGGCGAAAGGCTCGGCGTGTCGATGCGCCGCCACCTGGCCCGCGCGGGCGGCATGGCCCTCGGCGGCGCCGTCCTGGCGGCCCTCCTCATCGAGGCGGCAGCCTCCTTCGGCGCCTGGCCCGACGCCCGCAAGGCGCTGGAGGGCAAGCGCCTCGCGACCCTCGCGAGCCTCGAGGCCTCCCGCGGCCCCGACGCGGCCGAGGCCGTCGCCGCCATAGATTCCGACCTCCTTCTCGTCCGCGACGGCCCCAAGGTCGTCTACACCCGCTATTCGGCCGCGGACTTCCGCAGCCGATTCGGTCCCGACGAAATCGGCTATCTCGTCGGCGGCAAGGGCGTGGAGGCCTTCTTCTCGCTGACCGCGGAGAACCGCGCCCGCGCGGCCGCCTCCCTCGCCTCCGCCTTGGCGGCCTTGGCCGCCTTCCTGGCTGTCATCCTCGGCTACGGCCCCTATTTCGCCGTCGGCGTCGCCCGGCCGACCAAGGCCGCGCTGGCACTCCTCCGCGGCGGCGGCGACCGCGGCGGCCTCTTCCCGCCGCCCGGCCGCGAAAACGAGGAACCCTACCTCCTCTCCCTGGCCCTCGCCGAGTACGTCGACGAACGGCGCGAGGACGAGGCCCTCCGCTACCCGGACCGCGGCGAGCCCCTCGCCGCCGC
>DAINBW010000568.1:0-2307 GCA_036732745.1 Spirochaetales bacterium
GCGGCGGCCTCTCCCTGGCACTTCCACCGCCGTTTCCGCGAGCTGACCGGCGAGAGCTTCGCGGCCTGCCTTCGGAGGCTCAAGCTCGAGCTGGCCGCGTTGCGCCTGCGGGAAGGGCGGCCGGTCATCGAGGCCGCCCTGGAGGCGGGCTACGAGTCGCCCGAAGCCTTCTCGCGGGCCTTTTCCAAGGCCTTCCAGCTCCCGCCCTCGCGGGTCGCCGCCCTGCCTCACTGGCACGGGGAGCTGGCCTCTCCGAACGGCCTGCATGCCCGTCCGGGGAGGGCGACGGCCTGGCATTCACCAGTGGCGGGAGGAGCCGAGATGGAGACGAGGCTTTGCGAGTTCGGGCCGAGGCGAGCCATCGGCCTGTCCGGAAAAGGCGATCCATGGGGCCTGCCCGCCTTGTGGAAGCGCCTCGCGGCGCTGCCCCGCGGCGAAGGGCGATCCGCCGGCAGGACCCTCTCGATCTTCTTCCCGGGCGAGCTCTTCGCCGCGGCCTGGCTCGCCTCGCCGGAGGAATCGCCTCCCCCGGCGACCGAGGAGTTCTCCCTGCCAGGCGGCTCCTATGCCGTCGCGCCCTATCTCGGCCCCTGCGAGGGCATCGGCCCCTTCTGGGACCGCTGGCGGGAGGACTGGCTCTCCCTGAGCGGCTGGGAACTTGATCCCGAGAGGCCCTCCCTCGAGTGGTATCAGTCCGACCCGGACCTGGCCGGCCCGGAGATCTCCGTGACCCTTCTCTGCGACCCCATTCGCAAGAGGACGTGAGCGGGCGTCAGGCCAGGGGCTCGAGAAGGGACACGATGCGCGACAGTGGTGCGACGTCGTCCGCGTCGAACTGGGCGAGCTTGTCGGAGTCGATGTCGAGGACGGCGATCACGCGCCCGTCCTTCTTGAGCGGGATGACGATTTCGCTCTTGGAGCGCGAGTCGCAGGCGATATGCCCGGGAAAGGCCTCGACGTCGGGCACGACGACGGGGGCCGCGGTCCGGGCGGCGTGGAGGCAGACGCCCCGCCCTTTCAGGACCTGGCAGGCCACCGCGCCCTGATAGGGCCCGACCTGGAGCTCGTCCTCGCCGGCGACGAAGTAGAAGCCGGTCCAGAAATGATGCTTGAGCTTGGCGTGGAGCACCGCGTTGACCGTCGCCATGCCGGCGACGAGGTTCGGCGACTTCTCCCTGATGAGGGGCTCAAGCTGCGCGTAGATGCGCTCGTAGGCGCCGGCCCTTCGCTCTTCCACCATGCTGTGTCTCCTTGTCGCGGCCGGCCGCCTTCACGGCGTCGCCTCCGCGCGGGGAGTATAGCACGCTTTTGGCCGCCGGACTCGGGCGGCCTTAAAGCCTCGGGCGTCCTAGCGGAGGGCGCCGAGGGCGCGAAGCTCCTCGAAGACGGAGGTCTCCCCGAAAAAATGTCCGGCGCCGGCGAAAAGGAACCAGTTCCCGCCTTCGGAAAGCCAGAGCGCGATCCGCTTCGCCCAGGCCCTGTTGCGGTCGGTGAAAAGCAAGGAATAGGCTTGGCCCGAGGGATCGGACTCGAGGAGCTCGAGGCGGGCGCGGTCGAGGATGCCGGCCACGGCCGCCGCGTCGCCCGATTCGTAGGCCGAAAACAGCTCGCGGTTCTGGCGCTCGGCGTCGCCGTCCAGGTAATCGTGAAGCAGGCTCGACAGGCCGGCGGCCTGTTCCCTCGCGCCGCCGGCGCGGAGCAGGGAGAGCTGGTCCCGCAGGGACTCAAGGCCGAGGACCGGCCGGGATCCGGCGCGCGCGAACAGCCGTCGGTCCAGGCCGCGGCTCTCGTCGTAACCGGAGGCCGCCAACAATTCCGCCTGGAGCATGAGGCTCACGAGCCAAGGCTCCATGCGCTCGATCGAGGACCATCGCTTGCCGAAGACGCGCTTCAAGGCCGCCGTGTCGTGGCGCGAAAGATAGTCGCCGAGCGTTTCGCCGGCGGGCAGGGTCGACCGCATGACGGGCCCCAGCATGGCGAGGCCCGCCGTCGCCATTTCGGCCGAGGAGATCTCGGCGACGAGGCGGTCGGCCCGGTCGAAGGCGGCGAGAACCTCGGGCGGCGGATCGGCCAGCCCGGGACCGCCGAGGTGGATGGTGCCGAAGACGTGGACGCGGGCGCCTTCAGCCTCGAGGACCCAGTACATCGGCGCGGGGTTGGAGAGGACGGCGGGGCCGCGCGCGGCGAGGTCGGCACCGGGCGCGGCTTGGCCCGGCGCGACTTGGGCCGCCGCGGGCTGGAGGGCGGTCGCCTGGCCCGGCGCGGCTTGGCCCGGCGCCGCCTGGGCCGCCGCGGGCAAGGCCGCGA
>DAINBW010000569.1:0-210 GCA_036732745.1 Spirochaetales bacterium
CGGGCTCGCGCTCGGCATGCTCGCCGCCCTCCTGGCGGTCAAGGGCTTCGGCTGGGCCTTCGTCGCGAGCCCCGGCACCGCCCTCCTCGCGGTGGGCGTCTCGGCGGCCGTCGGCCTCTTCTCGGGCATCTATCCCGCGGTCCGCGCGGCCCGCCTCGACCCCGTGGAGGCGCTCGCGGCCGAATAGCGCCGCGGCGGCCCACCGGGCGG
>DAINBW010000569.1:310-2298 GCA_036732745.1 Spirochaetales bacterium
CCATTCGGGCGGCCCCGCGGCCATTCGGGCGGCCCCGCGGCCATTCGGGCGGCCCCGCGGCCATTCGGGCGGCCCACCGGGCGGCCCTTCGGGCGGCCCCGCGGCCATTCGCGCGGCCGTCAGGGCGGCCGTCAGCGCGGCCCTAGGTCCGGTACTCGAGCCAGCGCACGCGCCCCGCCTCCACCGCGTCCCGGAGGCCGCGCTCGGTCCGGGTCAGGGACGCGTTGCCCGATTTCACCTCGACGAAGACCACCTCCTCGACCTTGCCGGCGGCGGCGCCGCGGAAGACGAGGAAGTCGACCGGCTTGCCGACGAAGCGGCACTCGGTGGGGTCGAAGGGAAAGCCCGGCATCCAGGGCACGAGCTGCTCGGCCGCGAGGCCGCCGAGGACGGCCCGAGAGCGTTTCACGGCGTCGTCGCGCTCGGCGGCCACCCGGCCGGCCAGGCCCCGCTCGGCCTCGAGGCGGCCGGAACGGCGGCCGAGGGCGAGGCCGAGGAGGAGGGCCAGGGCGAGGAGGACGGCCGCCGCGAGTATCGCCGCGGCGACGAAGGCCGGTCCGTAGGTGGTGGGTTCGGGCATGCCGCGAAGTCTAGCCTCCCGGGGCCGCCCCTTCAACAGGGGGGCCCCGGCCGCCTATACTGGAGGCATGCCCTTCCTCATCGCCGGCCCCGCCGACCTCGCCGCCCGCGGCCTCGCGCCGGGCGACCTCGACGCCGTTTTCGTCACGGGCGACGCCTACGTCGACCACCCCTCCTTCGCCATGGCACTCCTCGGCCGCCTCCTCGAGGCCGAAGGCTTCAGCGTCGGCATCCTGGCGCGCCCCGATCCCGACGACGTTGCGGCCTTCCGCCTCCTCGGCCGGCCCCGCCTGGCCTATCTCGTCGCCGCCGGCGCCCTCGATTCGATGGTCTCCTCCTACACGGCGAACAACAAGCCGCGCTCGGAGGACGACTACGCGCCGGGCGGCCGCCCCGAGCTTTGCCTCCGCGGCGACGGGACGATCGGCCCCGGCAAGGCCGGCAGGAGGAACGCCCGTCCCGACCGCGCGACCATCGCCTACGTCGCCAAGTGCCGGGAGGCCTTCAAGGGAGTGCCCGTCGTCCTGGGCGGCGTCGAAGCCTCGCTCCGGCGGCTCGCGCACTACGACTACTGGTCGGACAAGGTGCGGCGCTCGATCCTCCTCGACTCCAAGGCGGACATCCTCGTCCACGGCATGGGCGAACGCGCGTTGCTCGACATCATGCGCGCCCTGGCCGCGGCGCGCGCGGCCGGCGCCGATCCGGCGGCGGCGGTCGCCTCCCTGCGCGGCATCCGCGGCACGGCCTGGCGCTCGGGGAAGCGCCCCGAACTCGAGCCGGGCTCCTTCGTGGAGCTGCCGGGCTACGAGCGGGTCGCCGCCGACCGGGAGGCTTTTTCCGAGAGCTTCCGCCTGCAGTACCGCAACTCCGAGGCCGCCTCCGCCCTGGCCCTCCTCGAGGAATCAGGCGGCCGCTTCGTCGTCCAGGAGCCGCCCGCGGCTCCCTTGGGCGGCGCGGACCTCGACCGGGTCTACGAGCTCCCCTACGAGCGCGCCCCCCATCCGATGTACGGGGCGGCGGGCGGCGTGCCCGCCCTCGAGGAGGTGCGCTTCTCCCTCGTGTCGAGCCGCGGCTGCTACGGCGGCTGCGCCTTCTGCGCCATCGCCCTCCACCAGGGCCGCTCCGTGACGGCGCGGAGCCGCGACTCCCTCGTCGCTGAGGCCCGCGTCCTCGCGTCCCTGCCCGGCTTCAAGGGCTACATCCACGACGTCGGGGGCCCGACGGCGAACTTTCGCGGGCCCGCCTGCGCCAAGATGGGCCGCGAGGGTCCGGGCGGCGTCACGTTGTATCGCGGGAAGTAGGCGGCCGGTCCACGACGGCGCGGCGCCGGAGAGAGGGGCGGCCGCCCGTCGTCAGGTCGAGGTGTAGTCGCGCTCGATCACCTCGCCCGGCCGCGGGTCCGCGACGAG
>DAINBW010000570.1:0-2289 GCA_036732745.1 Spirochaetales bacterium
GAAGGGCCGCCGCCTTGCCGCCGGGGCCTCCCGCGGCGAGGCAGGAAGGCAGCTCGACGGCGGCCGCCTCCGCCGCGGCCGCGCGGCGGGCCAGCGCGAGGGCCGCGCCGAGGAAGGCATCCTCCTCCGCCGGATCGGCGGCGGGCTCCGTCGGCGCGGAGGCGCCGAGGACCAGCTCGACGGGGGCGGCCTCGAGCGTCCGGACCGCGCCGTCGCGGCCGAGGACCGGGAAGGGCGCGACCTGGAGCCGGAAACGGCCCGGGCCCGGCGCCGGGAGCGACACCTCGAGGATCGAACTGCCCTCGTAGCCCCGCGCGCCGACGCGGAGGGCGTCGACGCGGCGGAGGGCGAGGAGTTCCTTCGGGAGGGGCTTGCCGTCCAGGCTCGCCGCCAGGCCCGGGAAGAGCGCGGCGGGATGGTTGCCTTCGCCCGAAAGGACCAGGCGGAAGGCCAGCGTGTCGCCCCGGCGGAAGCCGCCGCCCGCGGGGCCCTCCAGCCTCAGCGTGAAATCGCCTATCGCGCGCGTGGCCGCGACCCGGTCCGGCAGGGGGAGGATCTCCACGGAGGCGGCGGCGGCCTGGCCGAAGCCGCCGCCCGCGGCGCCCGGAGGCCCGTCGACGCGGACCGCGGGCAGCTTCAGCCTTCCCGGCTCGAGCGCGACGCAGACCCAGGAGAGCGGCGATTCTCCCGGCTCCACGGAGGCGCCCGCGGGGGACTCGAAGGAGGCCGAGGCGCCGAGGGGCTCGAGCCAGGCCGGCGGCTCCAGGGACAGGCCGAAGGCCTCGTAGCGGTAGGCCCTGGCCGGCGCCGACCAGCGCCAGGAGGGGGCCCGCCCGGAAACCGGATCGCCGGCGACGCGGATCGTGAAAGGCCCCAAGGAAAAGACTTCGCCCCGGGCCGCGAGCTCGATCCGCTCGAGGACGAAGACGCCGGGCTCCGCGGCCAGGAGCTCCACGCGGAGTTCGAGTCCGCGGCGGCCCGTGGCCGGATCGACGCGGGGGCGGGAGGAGCTCGAGACGAGCCTGAGGCCCTTGCCGGGGACGATGTCGCCGGGCTCCGCCCCGGGCAGGTCCGTCACGCCGAGGGCGAGGACGAAGGGCTCGCCTGCCCGCGGCGCGGCGGGCTCGAGGGAGGCGGCGTAGGCGGCGGGGGGCCGGGCGGCGGCCTTGGTGTCGTCGGAGAAGGCCCCGCCGGGCGCGCCCGGGGGCACCGGCTGCGCCCGCGCGGCGAGGACAGCCAACGCGCACAAGGCGATGGCCGAAACCGTTGTTCGGCGGCGGGCGCGCATCAATAGTCCTCGAGCCGCGGGGCCCCGGCGGAGGCGGCCCCGGGCTTGTAGCGGCCGGTCTCCAGGCGGCGGAGGAGCCGGAGCTCCTCGTCGCCGTCGCCGCGGCTCCGGGCGGACGGGGCCGCGCGCTCGGGCGGGGCCAAGTCGCTCTTCCGCCAGTCGCGATAGGCGATTTCCAGGTTGCGGCGGGCCTCGCCGTCGCCCGGGTCCAGGGCGAGGGAGGCGCGGAAGGCGCGGTAGGACTCCTCGTAGCGGGCCTTTTCGTAAAGGGCCAGGCCCTCGTTGTAGAAGGCCGCGGCGCTCAGGGAGGAGTCGCCGGCCTTGCGCGCCTCGGCGTACAGCTCGGCCGCGGCGTCGAGCTCGCCGAGGCGGGCGTACACGTTGGCCAGGTCGTAGTCGAGGACGGGCCCGAAGGCGAAGGGCCGCGCGGAGAGGTAGGCCGCCGCCGCCTCCTGGTAGCGGCCCCGCTCGTGGAGGCGGTTGCCGCGGATGAGGGCCCCGTAATCGCTCAGCTTCGAGCAGCCGGCGAGGAATCCCGCGGAGACCAGGGCGGCCGCGAGGAGGGCGGCCCGGGCCGGGAGGAGGCGCCGGCGCGTCATGCGCCCCTCCCCGCCGTGGCGAGGATGGCGGCGGCGAGGCGCGCCGCCAGGGCCGCCAGGGCCAGGACCGCGAAGAGCCCGGTCCGGTCCCGCGCCTCGTACTCGACGCGCTTGCCGCCCTTGCCGAGGGCCTGGAGCTCCGCGGCGAGCTCGCCCGGGAGCCCGGAGTCCGCCGCCTCGAGGTAGCGCCCGCCCGTGGCGGCGGCGACGGCGCGGAGGAGGTTCGGCTCGAGGGCGCTCCGGACGGCGTTGCCCTTCGCGTCGAGGAGGGGCGCGCCCTCCGGACCGGGAACCGGTGCGCCTTCGCGGCCGCCGAAACCGACGGCGACCAGGCGGGCCTTGCGCTTGGCCGCCTCAGCGGCGGCCTTCAGGGCGCCGCCGCCCCGGTCCCCGCCGTCGGAG
>DAINBW010000571.1:0-2282 GCA_036732745.1 Spirochaetales bacterium
CCGGTTCCGCGCCGGCGACTTCGCCGCGCAGGCGGCCCAGGCCGCGCAGGCGGGACCGTCCGCGGCGCCGCCGCCGGCGCGCCCGGGAGAGGGCGGCGAGGCCTAGGCATGGCGAGGATCGACTTTCCCGAAGGGATACCCAATCCCTTCATGCCCTCCCTCACCCCGCGGCGCCGCGAGGACGAGAAGAAGGCGGGGAAGGGCGGCGGCATCTTCCGGAGCACGCTCGGCAAGGCCCTGGACGCCGCGCGGGCCGAACAGGCTGCGGGCGTCGGTCCCGGGACTCCCTTCTCCGAGGCGGCCCTCGAGGCCCTGCTCGACGAGGTGCACTCGTCGGGGGACAAGCTCAAGGAGAATCCCAGCGTCGACCTCGTGCAGGCCTACAAGAAGGCCGTGCGCGATTTCGTCCACTACGTCGTCGAGCGCACCTACGCCGTCGAGGAGAAGACCTCGGGCGGCAATATCCTCAAGAGAAAAAAATTCTACCGCGTTTCCGTCATCGACGATTCGCTCGAGAAGCTCGCCGCGGAGATCCTCCGCAACCAGCGGGACAAGCTCGAGATCCTGAGGCGGGTGGACGAGATCAACGGGATGCTCGTCGACCTCCTCCGCTAGAAGGAGCCACCATGGCCGATTATTCGGATGAGCATATGAGCGAGGAGGACCTCCGCCACCTCGAGGACGAGGCGCACGAGCACGAGCGCGAGCTCGGTCGCGAAGCGGAGGCCGAGGGCCGGGGCGCCGGCCCGGCCGACCGCGGCGGCCAGCGCCGCGAGGGACGCTGCGGCGCCCGCGACCTGCCGGATCCCCTGTACCGCATCTCCGCGCCCCACTCCAACGAGACCTTCTTCGCCTTCTGGGAGGGCGAAGGGACCCTCGCCTCCGGCACGAACGTCGTGGCACCCACGCGCTACGGCCGGGACGTCTGCGTCCTCCAGGGCGTCGTCCGCTGCCCCGGCCACGTCGCCGGCGACGAGATCCTGAAGATCGACCGCGTCGCGACCGCCGAGGACCTCGAGAAGCTCAAGTCGAACGAGGAGCGCGAGCGCAAGGCCTTCGAGCTCTGCCGCCAGAAGATCGAGACGCGCCGCCTGCCTATGAAGCTCGTCGCCGCGCATTACCTTCTCGAGGAGCCGAAGATCCTCTTCTTCTTCTCCGCCGAGTCCCGCGTGGACTTCCGCGAGCTCGTGAAGGACCTGGTCTCCGTCTTCAAGATGCGCATCGAGCTCCGGCAGATCGGCGTCCGCGACGAGGCCCGCGTCACCGGCGGCTGCGGCGTCTGCGGGCGGGTGCTCTGCTGCAACGGCGTCTCCGACAAGCTCACGCCCGTCTCCATCAAGATGGCCAAGGACCAGAACCTCTCGCTCAACAGCATGAAGATCTCCGGCCCCTGCGGCCGCCTCCTCTGCTGCCTGGCCTACGAGTACGGCTTCTACCGCGACGCCCGCCGCGAGCTGCCCGGCGAGGGCGCCCGCTTCTACTTCGAGGGCGTGCAGTTCCGCGTCATCGAGGTCAACGCCCTGGGCGGCTCGGTCAAGGCCGCCGGCGAGGACGGCCGCGTCCTCGATATGCCCGCCGCGCGCTTCATCCACGCCGAAGGCAAGTGGAAGGTGCGCGAGGACCAGGCGGAAAAGGCCTAGTCAGGGACCAAGGCCGGGGGCGATGGGCGATTTCATCCGCGAGGCCAGGCTGGTGCGGGGGCCTCGCCGACCGCTCGGCCGGCATTATCACGAGGAGTACGCCCTCGCCGTCGTCCACGCCGGCGAGAGCGACGCGTGGGCCTTCGGCGCCGGCCGCCGCGTCGCCGAAGGCGACCTCGTCCTCGTGCCGCCGTACTTGCCGCACGCCTGCAACCCTTCCGCCGGTCCGGCTTGGTCCTACTCGCTGTTCATGCTGGCCCCCCGCTGGGTCGAATCGACCCTTGCCTGGGCCCGGGCGCCGGCCGGGATCCTGACCGCCCGGGCGCCTCGACGCGCGTCGCGGAGGCCCCTTGCGGAGGGGCCGGAAGCCCTTGTCCGCGAGTCGCTCGCGATATTGGCCGCCGCGGCCGACGCGGTCGTTCCCGGCGGGGCTGTTCCCGGAATCCGGGGCGACGCGGCCGCCGATCCCGGGCTGCTCGCGGCCAAGTCCCTCATGGAAAGCCGGTCATGGCGAAAACTGACCCTCGACGAGCTCGCCGAGGCGTCCGGCTTGTCCAAGTACCGCTTCATCGCCGCATTCAAGGCCGCCTTCGGCCTAAGCCCTCACGCCTACCTGCTCAACGAACGGGTTGGCCAGTTCGG
>DAINBW010000572.1:0-2282 GCA_036732745.1 Spirochaetales bacterium
GCGAGCTCGGTCGGCAACTCCCCGTCGCCGAGGGCCAGCTCGAGCCGGATGCCCCGGGCGGAGGGATTGAAGCTGTCCCAGAGCACGCCGACGAGATTCTCGAGGTAGTTCCGCATGCCGATGGAGGCGATCGACTCCGAGCGGT
The DNA here is from genome assembly GCA_036732745.1 of Spirochaetales bacterium. Classification (GTDB taxonomy): domain Bacteria; phylum Spirochaetota; class Spirochaetia; order Treponematales; family Rectinemataceae; genus JAEUJG01. The sequence goes on from DAINBW010000572.1 coordinate 146, forward strand.
ACAGCTGCTCGTGGATCAGCGCCATGGCCTGCACGCGGTTCTGGCAATCGAGGAAGAGGGCGCCGACCGCTTCGTCCTCGATGGAGAGGGCCTGCAGCCTGAGGATGCTCGACACGACCTGGAGATTGTTCTTGACGCGGTGGTGGATCTCCTTGAGAAGGACTTCCTTCTCGGCCAGGGAGCCGCGGAGCCGTTCCTCCGCCCTTTGCATCGAGGCCTCGCGCTCGTTGACCCGCTCCTCCATCGCGCCGAAGGCCGCGACCACGCGGTCCAGCTCCACGAAGGGGCCGTCGCCGCCCGGCCCGGGAGAGAGGGGCGCCTCGGCCACGCGCTCCGCCGCGGCGAGGAGCTTGGCGAAGGCTCCCCTCAGGATCCGCGCGCCGCGGACCGCGAAGAAGACGCCGAAGGCGATCGAGAGCAGGAACACCGGGGAAAAGAAGAGGAGGAACCGCCGGGAGGCGGCGCGGGCGGCGTCCTCGGACTGGAGGACCGCCACGTACCAGCCCGAGCCCCCGATGCGGGCGAAGCGCGCGAGGTAGCGGCCGCCGTCGAACTTGAAGCGGGAGGCCCGCGGCGCGTCGACGAGGGGCTGGACCGCGCCGAGATCGAGCGATATGCGCTCGAGCGCCTTGCGGAAATTCGGATGGGCGATGACCACGCCGTAGGCGTCGATGATCATGCCGTAGGCGCCGTCCGGGAGCCCGGCGCGGGACAGCGCGCGGGACAGCTCCTCCAGCGAGAGGAAGCCGACGATCCGCTCCCCGCCGAGGGGGATGGAGATCGTGACCGAGGGATTGCCCGAATAGATGGAGACGAAGCCCTGCGACCAGGCGACGCCGCGGGGGAACTCCGCCTCGGAATAATAATCCTGCCCGCTCATGTCCATGCCGAGAAAGCGCTCGTCGTAGGGGGTGATCTCGAGGATGCGGCCTTCGGCGTCGAGGCGCTGGAGCATGTCGAATTCCGGGAAGAAGGGCAGGAAGCTCCGCAGCGCGGACTGGCCCCCGACGGCGGTCGCGAGGCTGGCGGCGTAGCGGAGGGAGGCCGAGGCCGAGGCCAGGAAGGACTCGACGCGGCCCGAGAGGGAGCCCATGAAGACGTCGCCGAGCGCGTCGCCGCCCTCGCGCGCGAGGGCGCCGATGGCCAAGGCCGCGCCCGCGCCGAGGAGGAGCGACGGCACCGCCGCCGTGACGGCGAGGACGAAGATGAAGTAGCCGAGGAGGCTGCCGCGGCGGCGCGGGCGGCGGGCGGTCACGGCGCGGGCCCTTCCCGCGAGAAGGCGCCACCGCGGATCCGGAAGACCGACAGGCCGCGGACCACGGCGCCGTTCGCCTCGAAGGAGACCGGTCCCTGCAGTCCCGGGAAGGGCCCACTCCGGAGGATGGCCTCCTCGACGGAGCGCGCCTTCCCGGCGCCGCGCGCGTCGAGGGCCGCCACGGCGATCCTGAGCGCGTCGTAGCCGAGGAAGGCGGTGGTCACCGGCGCGCGTCCGAAGCGCAGGAAATAGGCGCGCCTGAACCGTTCGGAGGCCGGCTCGGCGGAGTTCTCGTCGATGTCGTTGAGGACGAGCGCGCCCTCCACCGCCTCGCCGCCGTTGCTGAGGAAGTCCGGGGTCATCGCCCAGTTGGTGAAGAAGATGGCGGGCTTGCCGCCCTCCAGCCTGAGCCGCTGGCAAAACAGGGCCGAGTCGAGGACGTTGGCCACCAGCATGACGAAATCGACGTTGTAGGTGGCCGCCGAATCGGCCGCGGCCAGCGCGGCGGTCAGGCCCGTTTCCTGGAAGGGGATCTTCGCGTCGATCACGCAGCCCAGTTCCGAGGCGACCGCGGCGAAGCGCTGCACCCAGGATTCGGAATAGAGCCGGTTGGAGATATCGTAGACCACCAGGCCCCGGCCGCCGGGGAAGTTCCGCGCGACCAGCCTCGCGGCGGCGGTGGCCTCCTTGACCGTTTCGGTCGTAAGGAGAAAAAGCCCGCCCTTCCCGTCGAGGAGGTAGGAGGAACTGGCGAAGGGCGAGAGCGCGACGATGCCGGCCTTGCGGTAGACGGGCAGCGCGGCGGCGGTGGGCGTGCTGGTGAGGTGGCCGAGCGCGATATCGACGCCGCGGCGGGAAAACTCCTCCGCGATCGCCGCGGCC
>DAINBW010000573.1:0-2269 GCA_036732745.1 Spirochaetales bacterium
GGAGCTCCTCGTCGAGTGCCTGCCCTCCATGATCAGCATGATCTGCGCGCCGGAGGACGACGGGGCCGGCGGGGACCGCGCGAATTGAAGCCCTCCTCGAGGATCGTCAGCCCCCTCGTCCGGGCCATCCTCGGCGCGGTCTGCCGCGTCGACGCCGCGGAGCTCGAGCGGATCCCGCGGAAGGGCCCCCTCATCGTGGTCGTGAACCACATCAACTTCCTCGAGTCGCCGCTCATCTACACGCACCTCTACCCGAGGAACGTCGCCAGCGTGGTCAAGCGGCAGACCTGGGACAACCCCTTCATCGGTTTCCTGGCCAACGTGTGGGAGGCGATCCCCCTCGACCGGGAGGGCACGGACCTGCAGGCGATGCGCCGCATCCAGGAGGCCCTGGCCGCCGGACGGATCGTCGCCCTCGCGCCGGAAGGCACGCGGAGCGGCCACGGCCGCCTCCAGCGCGGACGGGAGGGCATCGTGCCGATAGCCCTCAAGAGCGGCGCGCCCATCGTGCCGGTGGCCCACTTCGGCGGCGAGCGCTTCTGGGACAACCTCAAGTCCTTCAGGCGGACCCGCTTCGCCTTCCGCGTCGGCGAGCCCTTCCGCCTCCGGGCGCCGGAGGGCGCCCTGACGCGGGGCGCGCGGCGCGAGATGGCGGACGAGATCATGAACCGCCTGTCCATCCTCCTCCCGCGGAAGTACCGCGGCTTCTATCCGGATCCCGAGGGCGCGCCGACGCGGCACCTCGACTTCCTCGGAGGCACCGCGTGAGCGAGTCCGTCGCGATCTTCGACGTGGACCACACGCTCACGCGGCGCTCCACGGGCTGGCATTTCGCGGTCGTGGCCGCGCGGCGCGGCGCGGTGGCCCCGCGGCGCCTCCTCGCGATCCCGCGCTTCTACCTCTCCTACCGCTACGGCCGGATGGAGGCGGGCGACCTCGAGGACAATTCGAGGTCGGCCCTCGCGGGCCTCCCGCGCGCCCTCCTCGACTCCATCGCCGAGGAGGCCTTCGAGACGCGGATCCTCCCCGACCTGCGGCCCGGCGCCGTCGAGCTCGTCGCCGAGCTCAAGCGGGCGGGCCTCCGGATCGTGCTGGCGACCTCCTCCTTCGACCTCGTCGTCCGCCCGCTCGCCGAGCGCCTCGGCGTGGACACCCTCCTCGCGAGCGCCCTCGAGTTCAGGGACGGCCTGACGACGGGCCGCTTCGAGGGCCCCCTTCTCCTCGGCGAAGCCAAGCTCGCCGCCGTCGGGGCTTTCGCGGAGCGGGAGGGCATCGCGCTCGCCGACTGCTCCTTTTACAGCGACAGCCACCACGACCTGCCCCTCCTCCTCGCGGCCGGCCGCCCGGTGGCGGCCAACCCCGACCGGCGGCTCGCCCGCGAGGCGCGGGCCCGCGGCTGGGAAATCCGCGACTTCGCCTAACGCTTCGGCGCCCGCGCCGCCGCCCCCGCGTTGAGGCGGCGGGGCGGCCCGCCCGAATTGGCTTGCCAAGCCGCGCGGCCTTGACGATAAATAAGGCATGATGTTCTCCACGAAGGATGCCGCGGGCAATCCCCGGCTGTTCGCGTTCGGCGCCCTCCTCGGTTTCGTCGCCGCCGCCCTCGGCGCCGCGGCCTACCTCGCGGGCGGCCCCGCCTTCGCCCTCCTCGCCGCCCTCGCCGCCGCCGCCCTCGGCGCCCTGTCGCTCACGAGGATCGTCCCGGCCATCCTGGCCGCCTCCGCCAAGACGCCGGCCGCGGGCGCCAAGCCGGCGGCGGGCGACGCGCGCCCGGCGGCGGAGGCGCCCATCCCGCCCGACCGCATCGACCAGCTCACCGGCCTCGCCAACGCGAACGGCCTAATGGCCTGGTTCGCCGAAAAGGCCGAGCGCATGGAAGAGGACAAGATGGGCATCGTCGTCCTCGTCGCCGACCTCGACGACTTCGCCGCCCTCGAACGGAGCCGCGGCAAGTCGATCGCCGAGGCCGTCCTCATCGAGGTGGCCAAGCGCGTCTCCGTGATCGCCGAGGGCGAGGGCATCGCGGCCCGCCTCTCGGAGGAGCAGTTCGCGGCCGTCGCCGCCGTCGTGCCCGAACGCGCCGCGGAGATCGCCGCCGAACGCGCGGGCCGCCTCTCGGAGATGATCGGCCGGCCGGTCGAGCATCCGAACGGCGCCATCTGGATCGGCGGCTCCGTCGGCGGCGCCTCCGGCAAGCCCCGCGAGGGCGAGAAGGTCCTGGCCAAGGCCCGGGCCGCCCATGCCAAGGCCAAGCGCCTCGGCCGCGGCAACT
>DAINBW010000574.1:0-2266 GCA_036732745.1 Spirochaetales bacterium
GTGCGGACGGACATCGCCCGCGCCGCCTTGGGGCCGGGCGACGCGCCGACCGGGGCCGCTGATCCGGAAATCGAGGGCGGCGCCGATCCCACGGCCGTCGCGCGGCGCGTCCTTGATCTATCCCTGGGAGGGCCCGTCGAGGTCAAGGTGGCCTTCGGGCTCAAGCTCCGTTTCGGCTTGTTCCTGTCCCGTCGCGCGCCATCCCTCTACGCCAAGGCGGCGGCGGGGCACGCGGGGATCGGCGATCGCGGGCGACGCTTGCCCGGAGGGAGGTGACGATGGCGGCGACGATAGCGCTTGGCGCCTTTTGCCTGGGCTTCCCGGCGCTCGCGCTGCTCCTGCGCGAGCGGATAGCCTTTTTCGCCAAGTGGAGCCCGCTCGTGGTCTGCTATGCGGTCGGACTCCTCCTCGGCAACCTGGGAATCCTGCCGGACGGGGCCACGGCCGCGCTCGACGGGATCTCCACGGGGGCGGTGGCCTTGTCGCTGCCGCTGCTCCTTTTCTCCGTGGACATGGGGCGCTGGCGAGAGCTCGCGGGAAAGACGCTGCTGGCCTTCATCCTGGCCTGTGTCGCCGTCGCCTTCGTGTCGGCGATCGCCCATCTCGCGTTCCGGGACCGCGTGCCGGATTCCTGGGAGATCGCCGGTCTTCTCGTCGGCGTCTATACGGGCGGCACGCCGAACATGGCCGCCATCAAGACGGCCTTGGACGTCGACATGAACAGCTATCTGGCCGTCCACACCTCGGACATGGCGCTCTCCGCCGCGTATTTCCTCTTCGTGCTTACGGGAGCGAAAAGGTTTTTCGGCCTCTTCATGCCTCGTTTCACGGAGCCCGCGGCGGGGCTCGGCGCACGGAGGGAATCGGGCGGCGAGACGGGTGGAGTCGGGGCTTCGGAGCCGGCGGCGGGCGAGCCGGCCTTCTCCTCGCTCTTCCGGAAAGGCATACGCGGGCCCCTGGCGCTCGCCGTCGCGCTGGCCTTGGCCATCGTGGCGGTCGGCCTCGGGCTTTCCCTCCTCGTCGCCAAGGAACGGCAAACCCTGGTGGTCATTTTGGCGATCACGACCTTTTCGCTGGCCGCCTCCCTGTCGAGGCGCCTGCGCGGGACGGTCGGCGCCTTCGCGGCGGGGGAGTACGTCCTCTACGTGTTTTGCCTCGCCGTCGGCGCGATGGGCGATATAGGAAGGTTGCTCGGCGCGGCGCCGGTCTACTTCGCCTACGTCGCCGTCGTGCTCTTCGGCTCTTTCGCCCTCCACGCGCTCCTCTGCGCCCTTTTCAGGGTCGACGCCGACACTTTTCTCGTCGTCTCGACGGCGACGATCAATTCGGCGCCTTTCGTCGGCCTCACCTGCGTCGCCATCGGCAACAAGCGGCTTCTCGCCCCGGGCATCACCGCGGGCATCATGGGCTACGCCCTCGGGAACTACCTCGGCATAGGACTGGCCCAGCTGCTGCGCGCCGTCACCTGAGCGGCTGTTGGCCGACGATGGGCGTGGCGCGGCGGCGCCGCCTCACTCGCGGCCCGACCGCATCCCGGCGAAGGCGTCGCGGGCCCGGTCGACCGTCGCAGCGATGTCGGCCTCGCCGTGGGCGAGGGACAGGAACCAGTTGTGGTGCGGGTGGAGGAAGACGCCCCGCCTCGCCATCGCGGCGCCGAAGCGCTGGTTCAGGTAGAGGTTCGGATCCTCGTCGAAGGTGAGGAAGGGGATCGCGGAGGGTCCCGTGACGTGGGCGCCGAAGCCCGCTCCGCGGCCCGCCGCCTCCAGCCCCTCCTTGAGGAGGCCGCCGAGGGCCTCGAGTCGTGGTATCCCGCCGAGTCGCTCCATCTCGTCCAGGCAGGCCATCGCCGCCGCCATCGGGGCGGCCGACATCCAGTAGGTGCCGGTAATGAAGAATGCCGAGGCGGCCTTGCGCAGCGCCTCCGCGCCGAGGAGGCAGGAGATCGGATAGCCGTTCGCGAGGGCCTTGCCCATGCACACGAGGTCGGGTCGTCCGCCGAAACGGACATGCGAGCCGCGGGGGTGGAGGCGGTAGTTCGCGCGGATGTCGTCCAGGACGAGGAGAGCTCCCTCCTCGTCGCAGAGCCGCCGCGCCAGGTCGTACAGGGCCGGATCGGGCATCTCCTGCGGCTTGAAGGTCGGGTGGTGGTAGGGCGTGAGGAAGAGGCAGGCGACGCGGCCCCGCTCCCGGCGGAAGAGGGCCTCAAGGCCCTCGAGGTCGTTGTAGCGGAAGCGCCGCACGTCGCGTCGCTCGCCCTCCAGCTCGG
>DAINBW010000575.1:0-2261 GCA_036732745.1 Spirochaetales bacterium
CGCCCTCCTGGCCACGCGCCTCGAGGAGGCGCCGGCGCGGCGCTGAGTTCGCCCCCGCGCCGCCCCCGCGCCGCCCCCGCGCCGACGGAGCCCGGAGCCTCAGGGCGCCAGGGCCCGGCGCGCGAGCTCGAGGAGGCGGGGCACCGCGGTCGCGGGATCGGGCGCCGCGCCCGTGAAAAGCCGGAGGCGTTCGCGGTAGTACTCGGAACCGAAGGAGTACTGGAGGAGGAGGTGGAGGTCGTCGAGGAAGAAGGCGGCCCAGCCCGGATCGACGGAGGCAGCCACCTCGCCCCGACGCTGCGCCTCCTCCACCATCGCGCGGTAGCGGCCGGCGGCGACCGCCTCGATGTTGCCGGAAAGCCGGGCGGCGAGGGGCGCGAGCTCCTCGGTCGTGCAGCAGATGTAGATGCGCACGCTCTCGGGATCGCGGGCGGCGGTCTCCGCGGCCACGCGGAGCAGGGCCTCGACGCGCCGGAAAAAATCGGACTCGCGGGCGAAGATGGCGTCGATATTCGCCTCGATGAGGAGGTGGAACTCCTCGATGAGGGCCAGGAAGATGTCTTCCTTCGTGCGGAAATACTTGTAGATCGAACCCACGCTGACGCCGGCGTCCTCCGCGATGCGGTTGACGTTGGCCCCGGCGTAGCCGCCGGCGGCGAAGGCGCGCTTGGCCGCGTCGAGGACGCGGGCGCGCTTGTCCTCGGGGAGGCGCGCGAAGGTCGGGGTCCAGCGGATTTCGCGTTCGGTCTCGCTCATGGGGGCCATTATACCAGCGACCGCTCGGGCGGGGCGAGGGGCGAAGGGCGGGGCGCGGGGCGCGCCGAACGCGTTTGACAGCGCGCCGCGTTTTTGCGTATATTTTCGCCTTGTGGAATACGCGCGAGGCGCGTGAAGGAGCTTGCCATGAGCGCAGAGATCGTCGTCACCGCCGAGAATTTCGAAAGCGTCGTCCTCGCCGCGGACAAACCGGTCTTGCTGGACTTTTGGGCCGAGTGGTGCATGCCCTGCCGCATGATCGCCCCCTCCATCGAGCAGCTCGCCGCGACCTACGAAGGCCGCCTCGTGGTCGGTAAGGTCGACGTCGACGCCCAGGGCGACCTGGCCGCGCGCTACGGCATCATCTCCATCCCCACGATGATCGTCTTCAAGGACGGCGAGGTCTACCGCCAGAAGGTCGGCGCCCTGCCCAAGCCCGAGATCGAAAACCTCTTCAAGGACATCGTCTAGGTCGCTCAGGGCGGCGCGTTCGCCGCCCCCGGACTTTGGCCCTTGGCCGCCCCGACATACCAGGCCGCCGCTCCCCTTTCGCCGCCGCCCACCCGGTTGAGCGAGCGGCTCGACGAGGGATTCCAGCGAAACGCGTCCTCCCAGGCCGGCTCCGCCCCGGCAAGGGGCCAGGCGCCGGCCCCGGCGAGTTCGAGGACGAGCTCCGCCAGGGGGCCCGAGGCGACGGGCCCCGTCTTGGCCTCGTCCCCGTAGAACAGCCCGTCGCTCGCCGCGGCCCCGGGCCGGAGCCGCGACAGGACGGCGCCGCTCTCGTCGGGCAGGCCGCCGGCCTTGGACCAAAAATCCCGCGCGAAGGGGCGCGAATCGACGCCGCCCGACAGCCCGAGCTCGCTCCCCGTCTCGTCCAGTTCCGCGGCGAGGCCCTCCGGCGCGAGATGGAGAACGACAAAGTCGCCGCGCGCCACCTCGGCGGCCGGGAAGCGATAGGCATAGGCCTTGACGGAGCTCGACCAGGCGAGCTCGACGCCGCCCAGGTTGCCCGCTTCCAGGATCTCGAGCTCCGCATAGTCGCGGTGGAGGTTCGTCAACGCCGTGTTCTTCGCGGTCTGGAGTTCGGACAGCCTGAGGCGCGGCGGACGGGCGTTGTAGCCGATGAAGCGCAGCGCGAAGCGGGTCGCGTTGCCACGCGCGTCGGCCACCTCGCCGGAGACGGCGTATTCCCGGCCCGGCAGGGTCGGCGCGCCGAACTCGAGCCTCAGCTCCCCTTCAACGGCGGCCGCCGCGACCGCCGCGGGCCCTGGCGCCGCCGCGGGAGCCCCCGCCGCGGCCAGCGCCTCGAGGCCGAAGCTGCCGGCCAGCGGCTCCACGGGCTCGTCGAAGCGGAGGATGAAGCGCCGCTCGTCGGCCGGCCCCGCCTCGAGGAGGCCCGGCGGTTTCCAGTCGGCCTCGGGCAGGAGCCCGGGCCGGGGTTCGGCCAGGCAGCCGACGAGCAGGGCCGCCGCGAGCCCACACGACACAGCGCGCATGTTCCCTCC
>DAINBW010000576.1:0-2260 GCA_036732745.1 Spirochaetales bacterium
CCTGCCGGCGCGCAGGCTTCTCGCCGAGATGGCCAAGGCCAAGGCGGCCAAGCGCCGGCGCGTCCTCCTCCGCCACCGGCGGAAGGACGGCGCCATCCGCGACGTGGAGGTCTATTCAGCGCCTGTCGAATGGGCGGGCCGGACCCTCCTCCACTGCCTCGTCTTCGATGTCACCGAGCGGACTCTCGCCGAGGAGCGGGTCCAGCGATCCCTGGACGAGAAGGTCGTCCTCCTCAAGGAGATCCACCACCGCGTCAAGAACAACCTCCAGATCGTCGCCAGCCTCCTCAACCTCCAGGCCCGCTACATCAAGGACCCCGACGACGCGGCCCTGTTCCGCGCCAGCCAGAACCGCATCTATTCCATGTCCCTCACCCACGAACTCCTCTACCAGGCGCCGGACCTGGCCCGCGTCGACATGGCCGAGTACGCGGAGCGCCTCTTGAGCTACCTCCGCGAGACCGAGGCGGAGGCCGGTTTCCGCCCGGAGTCGTGCTTCGACCACCTCTCGCTCCCCATCGAGCGGGCCATCCCCTGCGGCCTCGTCCTCAACGAGCTTGTCACCAACGCGATAAAATACGCCAAGTGCGCCGGGGGAGAGACGCCGATCCGGGTGAGCCTCCAGGTGTCAAAGCGCGACGGGATCCGCGAGGCCCGCATCGAGGTGGCCGACCGGGGCCCGGGACTGCCCGCCGGCCTCGATCCCGCGAATTCCTCAAGCCTCGGTTTTTCCCTTGTCACCAGCCTGGCTCAGCAGCTGGACGGCACGGCGACTTGGACCCCCGTCGAGCCGGGATCCCCGAGGCCGGGCACCCTCGCCGCCGTTTCCTTCCCGATAGAGTAGCGCCTGGAGCACCATGGACTCAGGGAGCCGCACCCAGACTGTTTCTTTTTGAAACAAATATCCGTGTTTTTTTGACGCAGAAAAGCCAATCAGAAACACTCCGCCCAAGGCCGCCCGCGGCGAAGCCGGGCAAGGGCCGCGGGTTGGGGTATCCCGCCATAGGCGCAGGCTGCGCGGCCATTCCGACGCTCGGTATTATTTTGTTGTAACAGAAGCATATAGTACAATTTGTCATTCTGTTGCATTTTTTGTTTGATTTTTTATCCCGCCAAGAACTTTTGGCACGGAGCCTGCTTAAGTATTACCGAGCGCCGAAAAGGGCTCCGCCGATGGCGAGCTTGGAACCGCGTCGCGGTTCGAAGCCCGACCGAATGAGGCGAAGAAAGCACACCGTGCTGGAGGTTACCCCATGAAGTCCATGACCCTGTATGATTCCGTCTTCCCGGCTTTCACCGTCGCGAACGACGTCTTCTCCCGCGTCGATCCCTTCGAGATGCTCGAGCGCGTCTTCGAGAACGAGCCGCTTTTCGGCGGCGCCACCCGGAGCCCCGTGATCGACGTCCGCGAGGAGGAGGGCCGCTACCTCATCGAGGCGGAGCTCCCCGGCCTCGGCGAAAAGGACCTGAAGCTCGAGCTGAAGGACGGCGTCCTGGAGCTCGCCACCGTCAAGAAGGAGGAGGGTGAATCCAAGGCCGGCCGCTTCATCCGCCGCGAGCGCCGCGAGTTCGCCTTCACCCGCCGCTTCGCCCTGCCCGACAACGCCGACGGCGAAAGGATCGAGGCCCGCTTCAAGGACGGCCTCCTCACCATCGAGTTGCCGAAGAAACCCGAGGCCGCTCCCCGCCTCGTGCCCGTAAAGGTCGCCTAAGGCGGCATGAGCGCCGAGCGCGGCGGACGCGCGGATGGCGCGCGGATGGCGCGCGCAAGGGCCTGCCCGACGGCGGGCCCTTTTTCATGTCTCCTGGTTCGCGGCGCTGAGCCGCTTTTTCCCAAAATGCGTAACCTCGGTTACCGCGGCGCGGTCGAAGGCTTCGTATACTTCAAGCAACGAAGGGCGAAAATCGCCTTAACAAGACCACGAGCGCCTTTACGGGGCGAGAAGGAGCCGACCATGGCGATGCGGGAAATCATCGAGATCGACGAGTCCAAGTGCACGGGCTGCGGCGACTGCGAGACGGGCTGCCCGGAGGGCGCCCTGCGGATCATCGACGGCAAGGCGCGTCTCGTCGGGGAAAGCCTCTGCGACGGCCTCGGCGCCTGCGTCGGAAACTGTCCCTTCGGCGCGATCACCGTGACCCGCCGCGAGGCCGAGCCCTACGAAGAAGCCAAGGTCATGGAGGGCATCGCCAAGCTCGGACCCAAGGTCGTGGCCGCCCACCTCGAGCACCTCCGCCACCACGGCCAGGATGCCTATGA
>DAINBW010000577.1:0-2258 GCA_036732745.1 Spirochaetales bacterium
CTGCCTTCCGCTGGAAGCGGCTGGCGGGCCAGGCCGTCATGCCCTGGACCGTCGACGAGCCGGAGGAGGCCCGCCGTCTCCTGGCCCTCGGCTGCCAAGGCATCATCTCGAACCGCCCGCGCGAGCTCGGCATACTGAACTAAGGCCAGGGCCGCGCCGCCACGCGGCCGCCCGACCCACGCCACGAAAAAAAGGCCGCCCTCGCCGGGCGGCCTTCGTGTTGTTCGGCTGTCGCGACTCGTCAGGGCAGGCTCGAGAGAAGATCCTTGCCGATGGCGTTCTGGCCCAGCTCGCGGTAGGCGGCGCGGCGCGCGGCCGCCTCGTCGGCGCCGAGGCCGGTGACGGCCTTCTCGCCCGAGTAGAGAATGCGGCCGGTCGCGAGTTCCACGACCTTGACGGTCGCCTTGGCGCTCGCCAGGAACATCGAGCCGTCCTTGCGCACCGACTCGAGGCGGGCCAGCCCGTAGGCGAGCCGCTCCGCCTTGCCGGCCAGGCTCGCCTTGCCGGCGGCCAGGATCGCGTCGTCGTCCATCGCCTGGAGGAGGCCCGGGTCGAGGGCGAGGGCGCGGACGTTGAACTTCTCCTTGGTCAGCGCGTCGACGAGTCCGCCCTGGGCCTGGGCGCCCGCGACCGTCTTGCCGCCCTCGTCGAGGTCGACGATGGCGACGGCCATCGCCACGTTTCGCGCGTTGGAGGCGACCTCGTAGTTGAGCTCGAGGTATTTCTGCTTGAACTCCTCGGAAAGGGAGGCGCGGTAGGCCTCGTACTTGGCGGGCAGCTTGTCGAGCAGGTCCTGGGCCGACTGGAAGTCGATGCGGACGAGGAGCTTGGCCTTGCCGACGAAATCCGGCGGCGGCGGCGAATAGGAGAGGAGGCCCGAGCCGTCGGTGACCGCGCTTTCCGTCTTGGAAACCGTCCGCGTGCCCTGCTTGCGCTGGTAGCTGACGAGGAGGTTGGCCCCCGCCACGCCGGGCGCGCCCGCCCCCTCGCCGGAGACGACGCGGAGCTTGAAGGGCTCGGGGAAGGGCTGGCCGAGGAGGGCCTTGTAGTTGTCGCCGAGCTTTTCGAAGCGGATGCGCGCCAGGGCGCTCCGCGCCAGGTTCACGTTCCGCTCGAGCTTCACCTCGGCGTTGTCGATGTCGGAGCCCGAGGCGGCGACGGCGGCCTCGACGAACTTCCGCACGGCCTCGTAGCCGCGGCCCTGCTCCAGGAAGGCGCGGCCTTCGGCCTCGGGCTTGGCGACGGCGTCCTCCTTCTCCTGGAAGACGGCCGCGATGCGCCGCTTTTCCTTTTCGAGGTCGGCGGTCGCGTAGGCCGCGAGGATGAAGACGGTCTTCGTGCCCTTCTTCTTGTCCTCGAGGATGTATTTTTCCTTGATCATGAAGCCGGAAAGGCGGTTCGTCGCCTGGGTCGTGACGGTCTGCCTGATGTCGGCCGCGTAGCTGTCGAGGGTGGCGCGCGCGGTGGCGCTCGAGTCGACGGTCACCTTCACGCCGATGTACTGCATGATGCCCGCGATGAGGTTCGCGGCGGCCTCGTCGGTCGTCTTGGCGAGGTCCCCGGTCGAGGTGGAGGCCTGGCCGACGAAATAGGTGTTGGCCGCGTCGGGCTTGGGCAGGGTGAGGACCCACTCGGGCGCCTTGCCCTGGGCCGGCGCCGTCGTCGCGCAGGCGGCGAGAAGTACGGAGGCGAGGAGGGCTGCTAGGGGGCTGCGCATCTTCACGGTGGCTCCTTTATGAAAAAAATGCGGAAGGAGGCGGAATCGGAGGATTCGCCGGGCAATCGGGCGGTTGGACTCCCCGCGTTCAAGGAATCGACCCGCCCCGTCGTCCGGAAAGGATAACCCGCTCCGGCGGGAGGACCCTGTCGGGTCCCGGGCCGGAGCGGGCGATGGAGCCGCGCGGGCGAGCCGTCCTTCGGCGCCTCGGGCGCCCGGGCGGCGGGGGGCGCGGCGCCCTCCTTTAGAAGCCCTCGTAGAAGGACTGCTGGACCATGTCCATGGCGCGCTGCTTCTGCTCGGTCTTGGGCTCGGCGGCGGCCTCGTTCTTGAGAATGGCGTCGATCTGCTTCTTGAGGCTTTCCTTGTCGATGCCCCAGACCTGGATCACGCGGTAGACCTGCTTGTCCGGCTTGCCGTCGGGGGTGAAGGTCTGGAGCTTGGCCCACCACTCGCCCTCCATGCCGAAGCCGGAGAAGCGGGCCTCGGAGGCGCTCTTTACGCAGCGCTCCATGTAGGTCTCGATCTTGTCCTTGTCGCC
>DAINBW010000578.1:0-2254 GCA_036732745.1 Spirochaetales bacterium
TTCGATCTGCGCGTAGTCGGCGGACACGAGGACCTGGCCCTCCTCGGCGACGAAGGCCTGCCTGATGCGCCGGCCCTCCTCGTCGCGGATGGGGATGTTCTGCAGGTTGGGGTCGCGGCTCGACAGGCGCCCCGTCGCGGTGCCCGCCTGCGCGTAGTGCGTGTGGATCCTTCCGTCGCCCGCCTCCGCGAGCTCGGCCAGGGCCTCGACGTAGGTGCTCTTGAGCTTGGCCAGGCCGCGGTGCCGGAGGATGAGGGCGGGCACGGGGTCGAGGCCCGCGAGCTCCTCGAGGACGCTCGTGTCGGTGGAGAAGCCCGTCTTGGTCTTCTTGCCGGCGGGCAACTTGCGCTCCACGAAGAGGATCTCCTGGAGCTGCTTGGTCGAGGCGATGTTGAACTCGCGGCCGACGAGGGCGTAGATCTCGCGCTCGATGGCGCCGAGGCGCGCCTCGAGCTCCAGGCCGAAGCCGCGGAGCTCCGGGGCCCTGACGCGGATGCCGGCGGCCTCCATGCCCGCGAGGATGGGCACGAGGGGCATCTCGACCTCGCGGAAGAGCTTGTCGAGGCCGGCGGCCCCGAGCCGCGGCGCGAAGAGCCGCCAGAGCCGCCAGGTGAGGTCGGCGTCCTCCGCCGCATAACGCGTCGCTTTTTCGACCGGCACGTCGGCGAAGGTGGCGCCCTTCGGCACCACCTCGGCGTACTCGAGGCCGCGGTAGGCGAGGTGCCGCTCCGCCAGGGCCTCCAGGCCGAAGCCGCCGGCCTCCGCGTCGAGCATCCAGGCGGCGACCATCGTGTCGAAGAGCCGGCACTCCATCCGCGCGCCGAAGCGGGCCATGACGGCGTAGTCGTACTTGACGTTCTGCCCGACGAGGAGGGCCTCCCCGGCGGAGAAGAGCCGCGAGAGCTCCGCGCGCGCGGCCTCCGCGGGCATTCCCGCGCAATCGGGCGCCTTGAGGGGCACGTAGCAGGCCAGCTTGGCCTCGCAGGAAAGGCTGAAGCCCACCGGGTTCGCCGATTGCTCGTCCAGGGAATCGGTTTCGCAGTCGAAGGCGAAGGTCCCCGCCGCGAGGCAGCGGTCCACCCAGGCGGCCAGGGCGGCGGGATCGGTCACCGTCTCGTAGCTGCCCTCGCCGGCGAGCTCGGGCGGCGGCGCGGCCGGGCCGGCCTCCGTGGGCGCCGCTTGGGCGCCGGCCGGCGCTCCGCGGGCGGCGCCGGCGGTCGCGGGCGGCGCGGCGGGCGCGTTGGGCGCCCCCGGCGCGGGCGCCGCGTCAAAGAGCTCCGCCCCGGCCTCGCGGGCGTTCGCGACCAGGCTCCGCATGCCCTCCCTGAGGAAGATCGGGTTCGCGGCGCGGCGGTCGGGGGCGCCGATCTCGAGCTCTTCGAGGGAGGCGAGGCCGAGGGGCACGTCCGTGGCGAGGGTGATGAGGCGCTTCGAGAGCTCGGCGCTCGCGCGCCCCGCCTCGAGCTTCCTGCGGAGGCTTTCCGGCTTCACCTCGTCGAGCCGGGCGTAGATCGCGTCGACCCCCGGGAATTCCGCCAGGAGCTTTTGCGCCGTCTTGTCGCCGATGCCCGCCACGCCGGGGATGTTGTCCGAGGCGTCGCCGGTGAGCGTCAGGTAGTCGAGGATGCGTTCGGGGCCGACGCCCCATTCGGCCAGGACCTCGTCGGGGCCGTAGGGACGATAGGCGAAATTGGAGTCCGGGCGGAGGGCCTTCACGGGGCCGCCGACCAGCTGGAGGAGGTCCTTGTCGCCGGAGACGATCCAGCACTCGCGGCCCTCGGCGCGGCAGCGCTCGGCCAGGGTCGCGATGAGGTCGTCGGCCTCGTAGCCGTCGGCCCGGAGGAGGGGAAGCTTGAGGGCGCGCAGGATCTCCTCGACGAGGGGCACCTGGGCGTGGAGGTCCTCCGGCGTCTTCTGGCGCGTCGCCTTGTATTCGGGGTACATCTCGTGGCGGAAGGTCGGCCCCTTGGGATCGAAGACCGCGGCGAAGGCCGCCGGGCCGCGCTCGTCGAAGAGGGAGAAGAGGAAGCGGAAGAAGCCGAAGGCCGCGGAGACGTTTTCGCCCGCCGCGTTCCGCAAGGGGCGCGACAGGAAAGCGAAGTAGGCGCGGTAGATGAAGGCGTAGGAATCGAGGAGATACAGGGGGGGCTTCATGCCACCGAGGATAGCGGCTTTGTCCCGCTCGCGCAATGCTCCCGGGTCAGCCCTTGATGTCGAGGAGGCCGCCGGCGCCTTCGCCGGCGTAGACGGACTT
>DAINBW010000579.1:0-2249 GCA_036732745.1 Spirochaetales bacterium
CGTGCCTCCGGTCGCGTCGCCGGCCGTGCCCGCGCCACCGGCCGCGCCAGCCTCGCCATTAAATCCGGAGGAGCTCACGCGAGGGCCTCCCGCGCCGCCGCGGCGAGGGCCTCGCTCGGCCGCGACGTGAAAACGCGGACGCGCCGGAGCGCGCGAACGAAGCCGGCGACGACGGCCGGGGAGAAGACGGTGGAGCTCTCCGAGAATGGCAGGCTGCCGAGGGGCCCTTCGCCCACGACGGGCAGGTCCGACTCGAAGGAGACCGGCTCGGGCAGGTCGACGACGACGTCCAGGGGGCCGAGGCCGGGACCGGCGCCCGCCGAGGCGCGGCGCGCGAGCTCCTCCTCGAGGCGAAGGCGGGCTTCGAGATCCAGGAGATCCCGGTGCCGCGGGTCCCCGGAATCGTAGGCGATGTCGAGGGCGAGGGAATAAGGCCTGCCCCGCGCGACCTCCTCGGCCAGGGCCAGGGGCGGGAAATCGCGGGAAAGCAGGAGCGCGAAGAAGCCCGCGTCGTCGAGGCCGTAGAGCTCCTCCGGCCGGAGGACGCCCGCGCGGAGGCCGAGGAGGACGGCCTTCTTGACCATCGCCGTCGGGGCGCGCACGCCGCGGTGCCAATAGACGCCGCGGTACATGAGGTATTTCGCGAAGAGGATGCCCTCCACGCTCATGAGGCCCTTCGCCTCCACGCCGACGCGGTCGCCGGGGCCGAGGACGACCCGCTGCAGCGCGAAGTCGCTGTCCTGCAGCCCGTAGGGGACGCCACAGAAGTAGGCGTCGCGGTTCAGGTAATCGAGCTTGTCCGGATCGAGGACGCCGGAAAGGAGACCGCGGAAAAAGGCGATCTCGCGGCTGCCCCCGTCCGGCAGGCCCTCGTCCACGATGGCGGCCGCGGCCTCCGGATCGGCCCCAGCCGCGCCGGCCAGGGACCTGAGCGGCTCCGCGAGGAGGAGCCGCGCCGCCAGCGCCTCGTGGCCGGCGAGCGGCAGCTCCTTGAGCGAATGGGCGAAGGGAAAGTGCCCGAGGTCGTGGCAAAGCGCCGCGACGAGGAAGGAGGCGAGGCCCCCGCGGGAGACGAAGCCGAGGGAGCCCCGCGCGTCGAGGGCGGCCGCGAGGCGCCGCGCCGTGTGGAGGACGCCGAGGGAATGCGCATAACGCGTATGGGTCGCGCCGGGGTAGACGAGGTGGGCCGGCCCGAGCTGCTTGATGCCCGCGAGCTTGGCGAAGGGCTCCGAGGCCGCCAACCGCTCCAAGGCGGGCGTGAGGAAGATGCTGCCCCACACGGGATCGCGCACCGGTTCGGTGAAATCCGCGGCTAGGCTTTCCGACAGGCGAATCCGGCTCAGGGGGAACCTCCTCCCGCATTTGACCCGCGGGGATAAATGTAGTAAAAATGTACTTGTAATGCGAGAAAAGTCCAGAGCCCTCCCCGCCGCCGCCCTCGCGGCTCTTTCGCTCATCGCGTGTTTCTCCGCCTCTTGCGCCCGCCGCGGGGGCGCGGAGGCGCGCCCGGCCGGCGGCGCGGCGGCGGACCGGCCTTCGGCCGCGGAGTCCTCCCCGGCCCCGGCGGAGGCCGGCCCCGGCGCGGGCTTTTCCGCCCTGTTCGGGGCCGCCGCGCCGGAGGCGCCGGCCGCGGCGGCGAAAGCCGAACCGCGCCGGACCCAGCCCCCCGTGGCCCAGGCCCGCGCCTTCGGCCTCTCGGCCCCGGCCGCCCCCCTCTTTCCCGAAGACTTCGTGATCGGTCCCCTCCAGGGCGCCGGAAGACCCCGCGCCGACGAAAGGGCGGCCCTCGCGGCCGCCCGGGCCTTCCTGGACGGCCTTCTTTCGGGCGACTTCCCCGAGGCCCTCGTCCTCGAGGAGCGGCGCGCCTTGGAGCGGGCGATCCTCGAGCCCTTCCTCGCCGGCGACAGGCCCGCCGCCTATCGCCTCGGCGCCCTCGGCTTCGCGCCGGAAGACCCGACGGCGGGCGGCGAAGACGCCGCGGCGCTCGCCACCCTGTCCTTCCTGGCCGCGAGGCCGGGCTCGCGGCTCGGCGCCGAGGGCGCGCCGGCGGGAGCGCCCATCGCCTCCTTGGGCGCGCGCCGCCTGGCCGAGATCGGCCTCCGCCGCGTCGGCGGGGCGTGGTACGTCGAGAGCCTCGCCCTCCAGCCGCCCGCGTCCGACGCCGCGGGTGACGGCATCGCGCCGCCGCCCGTCCCGGGCGGCCCCTTTGAACCCCGACTACGCGGCCACTAGGAGAAAGCAGCCATGGC
>DAINBW010000580.1:0-2222 GCA_036732745.1 Spirochaetales bacterium
CTGCCGGGCTTTTTCCTGCCGCCGGCCCTCCTCCTCAATCCCCTCGTCCAGGCCTGGAGTCTCGCGAGGGGCGCCGGACCCGGCCGCCCGGCGCTCGGCGCGGCCCTGGAACTCCTCGTCGCCGGCCTGTCCTTCGCGGCGGCCGGCCGCATGCTTGCCCGCGGGGGTAAGGTCGACGATGCGCGGGCCTAGCGGGCGCGACGCCCTGACCCGGCTCCTCCTCCGCACGCGCCGCGCCCTCAACGGCCGCATCGCGCTGGACGCCGCGCTCGGCTTCCTTGCCCCGGCGGCCGCCATCCTCGCCCTCCTCCTCGCGGCCCTCCGTCTCCTGACCGCGCTCGGACCCGCGGCCCTTCCCGACCGCCTCTTCCTGGCGGCCTGGCTCCTCGGGTCCTGCCTGGCCGCGGCCGCCGGCGCCCTCCTTTCGGCGCGGCGCCGCCTCAGGCTGGCCGAAACGGCGGCCTGGCTCGACGCGGCGCTCCGCGACGACGGGCTATTCTCCGCCGGCCTCGACCGACTGGAGGCCGCGCGGCGGGAAGGCGCCGCGGGCGAGACCGGCGCCGCGGGCGAGGCCGGCGCGGCGCGGGGGCCGGAGACCTTCGCGGAGCTCGTCCTCGAGCGGGCAACGCGCCTCGCCGGCGAGACGGAAGCCGCGCGGCCGCGGCTTCGCCCGAGACCCGGATATACGCGCCTCGGCCGGCGCGCCGCCGTCGCCGGCCTCGCCTGCCTGGCCTCGGCGGCGATCCTCGCCTTCGCCGGTCCGGGCGCGCGGCGGCTCGCGATGACGGCCGCCCTCCGCGGCGGCCTCGGCGCCTACGCGAGCGCGGGCCCGGCGGGCGGCGCGCGCGGGGCCGAGCCCGGCTCGCCGGCGGCCCTGGCCCGGGCCCTCTTCCCCGAGGACCGGGCCATGGGCGACCGCGCCGAAAGGGCGCTCCGCGCCGGGCGCCTCGACGAGTTCCGCGGCCTCCTCCGCCGGGCGGAGGCCGAGCTCGACGCGAAGCTCGAGCGGGCCGCCGGCAGGGCGGAGCGCTCCCGCCTCGGCCGCGAACGCGACCGGCTCGCCGCCGCCGCGGGAGGGCTCGGCGGGGCGCCTTCGGGTGGCCTAGGCGCCGGCCGCGCCGCCTCGGGCGCCCTGCCCGACCGCCTGTCGGAAAGCGAATCGGGAGCCGAAGCCGAAGCTCGGAGCCGCTCCGGCGGCGATCGCGACGGCGAGGAGCCGCCCGCAAGCCGGAGGTCCAAGCCCGGAGCCGGGCCTGAGGACGCGCGTCCGGGGAGCGATCCTAGGGACTCCGCGCCGGGACGCTCGGGTCCCGGCGGCGCGGGCCCCGAAGGAGCGGAGCCGGGCGGCGAGCGGAACGGCCAGGGCGGTTCGGGTTCGGGAAGCGTTCCCGGCGGGAAGGGACCGGCGAGGGGCGGCTCCGCGCCGGGCTTCGGCACGGGCTCGCCCCGCGACTGGGGACCCATCGAGCCGCGGGCGACCGGGGGCGTCGCGGCCATCGCGCCCGACGCCGAGGCGCCCTTCCACGTCTTCGTCCTTCCGGAACGGAAGGCCGCTGCGGGGGAGGCGGGAAGCTTCGCCGCCGCGGGCCGCGCCGCCGAGGCGGCCGTCCGGCGCGTCGAGGCACCCCTCGAGTACGAGGAGTTCGTCGGCGCCTATTTCCTGGCCTTGACGGGCGACGCCGCGGCGGGCGGCGAGCAAGGAGGAGCACCATGAGCAACGCGGAAGAGCGGCTCGCCGACTGCGCCGCGGGCGCGGCGCGCGTCCGCGGACGGATCGCCGAAGCCATCGTCGGGCAGGAGGAAGCGGTGGAGCTCGCCCTCGCCGCCCTCCTCTGCGAGGGCCACGTCCTCGTGGAGGGCGTGCCGGGGCTCGGCAAGACCCTCTTGGCGCGGAGCATCGCCGCGGCGGTGTCGGCCAACTTCGCCCGGATCCAGTTCACGCCCGACCTCATGCCGGCGGACGTCGTCGGGACCACGATCCTCGAGCGCGACTCGGGCGAAGGCTTCGGCCTCCGCTTCGAGCCGGGCCCGGTGTTCACCAACGTGCTGCTTGCTGACGAGATCAACCGCGCCTCTCCCAAGACCCAGTCGGCCCTGCTCGAGGCGATGCAGGAGCGGGCGGTGACCCTGCGCGGCGCGACGCGCCCCCTCCCGCGGCCCTTCCTGGTCCTCGCGACGCAGAACCCCCTCGAGATGGAGGGCACCTACCCCCTGCCCGAGGC
>DAINBW010000581.1:0-2215 GCA_036732745.1 Spirochaetales bacterium
GGATTGGCCGCCGGGACGGGAGGGACAGGCTCGACGGGCGCCGGAGCCCGGGTCGCGCAGCCGACGAACAGGGCCAAAGCGGCCGCGGCGGCCGCGACCCCCGACACGGGACGGATGGAACGATAGACGACCTCGTTGGCGCGTCCACGGCGCTTTGCCCAGCTCTTCATGGCACTATCATATATCTCCCGCGGCGGAATGTCAAAAGAGCCTCGCGTCGGATCGGTCGATTTTTATTGAAGGTGCGCGGCGCATAGTGTATTATGTGGTCAATCTTTGAATGGTGGCGGAGGGATCCGCGGGGCGGGCCGTCGAACGGCCCCCGCACGAGGCGCCCGGGATGAGGTACTGATGAAGGACATCGTTGCGCTCCACCGTGCCGAATACGAAGGCCCTCCCGAGGTCGTTGCCGCGGCCCCGGGCGTCGTCAAGCTCCTCGGCGAGCAGCTCGAGGCGGCGGAGCCTCTCGTGCTCGCCACCGCCATCTCCTTCGAGGTGCAGGTAGCCGTCTCCCTCCGCCGCGATTCCTCCCTCCGTTTTTTCGCCGCCGACCTCGGCGAGCGCAAGCGAACGAGCATCAGCAACCTCAAATTCAAGCGCGAGGATCGGTGGGCCAACTATCCCAAGGCGGTCCTGGACCTCCTCCTCCGGGAAGGCCTCCCCGCCAAGGGCCTCAACTTCACCGTCGCGGGCGACATCCCCATCGGCCTCGGCCTCGCCTCCTCCAACGCCCTCGTCCTCGCCTCCGCCCTGGCGCTCAAGGAGCTTTTCGGCCTCCAGAAGCGTTCCGAGGAGCTTTCGGAGTTCGCCCGCCGCGCGGAGACGGCCTTCCTCGGCAAGCCTTCCAGCCTTTTCGACTCGCTCACGGCCGCCTTGGCCACGCCGGGCTCCGTTTCCATCATCGACCTGCGTTCGGGGAGGAGGCGTTCGTTGCCCTTCCTGGACGGCGATTATGTCCTGGTCTTCACCGATTCCAAGGTTCCGCGCTTTTCCGTGGAGGCCGAACTGCGGCAGCGGGAGGAAGATTGCCGCCGCTGCCTGGCGGCCCTGCACCAGGGCGGCAAGAAGGGGCTCCGCGACTATAGCCCGGAGGAAGTGGACGAGCTCATGGGCTCCCTGCCCGAATCGGTCCGCCGCCGCAGCCTCCACGTCGTCGAGGAGACCCGCCGGGTCCTCGAGGCGGAGGAAGCCCTCGCCAAGGGCGACGGTCCCGCCTTCGGCCGCGTGATCAACAAGTCCCACGGGTCCCTGCGCAACCTCTACGAGGTGTCCTGCCCCGAGATCGATTGGCTCCAGAAGCGGGCCCTGGAGATCGAGGGCGTGCTTTGCTCGCGCCTGACGGGCAAGGGCTTCGGCGGCTGCACGGCCACGGTCATGCTCCGCCACGCCGTTCCCGAGTACAAGAAGCGCCTCGAGGAGTACGAGCGCATCTTCGGTTTCCGGCCGGCCGTCTACGAGGCCGAGCTCGCCGGCGGCTTCCGGGTGCTCGATTGAAGGGCGCGGCCCCTTTCAGCTACAATGGCCCCCGAAAACGGGGGTACGACCTGCGATGAAAATCCTGATCAGCAACGACGACGGCATCCATGCCGAGGGCATCAAGGTCCTGGCCGCCGAACTCCGCAAGGAGCATGAGGTGTGGGTCTTCGCTCCCGACCAGGAGCGCTCCGGCGTCTCCCACGCGATGAGCCTCCGCGCGCCCGGCAAGGTGCGCAAGCACGCCGAGCGCGAGTACTCCTGCTCGGGCACGCCGGCGGATTGCGTCATCCTCGCCGGCCTCGGCGCCATTCCCTTCGAGCCCGACCTCGTCGTCTCCGGCATCAACCGCGGGCCGAACCTGGGCACCGACATCATCTATTCCGGCACCTGCGCCGCCGCCCGCCAGGCGGTTCTCCACGGCCTGCCCGCCATCGCCGTGTCCTGCGCCGCCTACCGCGAGCCCCTCGCCTACGGCGCGGCCGCCTCCTTCGTCCGGCGCAACCTCGCCCGGCTCGTGGAGCACTGCGGTCCCGGCCTCTTCATCAACGTGAACGCCCCGTCCAGCGAGGCGGAGGATCTTGCCGGACAATGGGCCGTGCCCTGCCGCCGCCGCTATCTCGACCGGCTCCACGCCTTCGAGGCCCCCGACGGCCACACCTACTGTTTCCTGTCCGACACCCGCATCGAGACGATCGAGGACGAGAGCTCCGACCACGCCGTCGTGGCGGCCGGCCGCGTC
>DAINBW010000582.1:0-2213 GCA_036732745.1 Spirochaetales bacterium
CGTTGGCGAGGGCGAGACGCACGTGGACGCGGACGCGCGCGCGCACCTCGAGGGGATTGGAGGATTTGACGATGTAGTCCACGGCGCCGAGCTCGAAGGCCTTGAGCTTCGATTCCTGGTCGTCGAGGCTGGTCAGCATGATGACCGGCGTCCGGGCCGTTCCGCCCTCTTCCTTGAGTCGGGCCAGGGTCTCGTAGCCGTCGATGCCCGGCATCACGACGTCGAGGAGGATCAGGATCGGCCTTTCCTTGCGGGCGGCGGCCATGCAAGCCTCGCCGTTCGCCGCCTGGACGACCCGGTAACCGTCCTCCTCGAGGATGTACTTGAGGTAGCTGCGGTTGGTCGCCGAATCATCGACGACGAGGACGGTGTAGGTCGAGTCGGACATGGACACCCCCGCATCCAAGTATAGGACAGGAGGCCGGACCCCGCCACCTCCTCGCCGGTCCCGGCTGGCCTCCTGGACGACCGATCCCGCGGGCTACAGGCGGACGCTCAAGGCCTTCCTCGACAAATGGAGCTAAAGGACGGCTGAAGCCGTGGAGAGGGCCGCGCCCTTCCGTTGACCTTCGCGGGCCTTCGCCGGTACTCTGCTCCCCGTGAATCCCTTCAGGCGCCTCTATCGCGAATACCGCGAAGCCTTCCGCAGCTTCAGCTCCAACGCCCGACTCTATCTCGCGGGCTCCTTCCTGCTGGGCGTCGGCGCCAACCAGATAAGCCTGCTGTTCAGCCTCTACCTCAAGCGGATGGACTACACCGAGGCCGCGATAGGCGGCGTTCTCGCGACGCGGGCCCTCGGTTCCGCCATCGTCGCGCTTCCCGCCTCCTTCATCGCCGCCCGCCTCAATCCGCGCCGGCTCCTGCCGGCGACCGCTGCGCTCTGCGCGGCGGCCTACGTCACGCAGTCCCTCTTGGCCTCGGGCGCCGGTATAATTGCCTCTGTCTTCCTGGCAGGGGCCTTTTCGACGATCTTCCAGGTCAGTTCCGGCCCCTTCTTCATGCGCAATTCGGGCGAGCGCGAGCGGGTCCACCTCTTCAGCCTGAACGGCGCCCTCTCGATGGGCACCGGTCTCATCGGTTCCCTCCTCGGCGGAATCCTCAAGGACGGCCTCGTCGCCCTCGGCGCCGGCGAGATCGCCGCCTATCGCGTGGCCCTCCTCGTCGGCGCGCTCTTCGTGCTGGCGGCCTACGTCCCCTTCTCGCGGCTCAAGGACTCGGCCCCGGCCGAGGCGGCCGGCACGAGCTTTCCGGTCAAGGAAACCCGCCCGCGCGGGATGGAGGGCATCGACGTCCTCCTCTGGATGAAGCTGATCCTGCCCGGGTTCCTCGTCGGCCTCGGCGCCGGCCTCACCATCCCCTACCTGAACCTCTACTTCAAGAACAGCTTCGGCCTGGGCGACAGCGCCATCGGCGCGGCCGTCGCGGCGGGGCAGGTCGCGACCTTCCTCGGCATGGCCGCGGGTCCGGCGGTCGCGCGCCGGCTCGGCAAGCCGCGCAGCGTCTTCTGGACGCAGGCGCTGTCGGTTCCGCTCATACTCGTCCTCGCCTGGGTCCGCGCCCTTCCCCTGGCACTCCTGGCCTACCTGGCCCGGCAAATGCTCATGAACATGTCCACGCCGATCCAGGACAACTTTTCCCTCGAGCTCGTGCCGCCCGAGCGCCAGAGCCTCATGAACGCCCTCAAGATGCTTTCTTGGACGGGATCCTGGACGATCGCCGCCAAGCTCTCGGGTGACCTCATTTACCGAAGCGGCTTCGCGACCTCCTTCGCCCTGACCGCCGCGCTCTATGCGGCCTCGACCCTCTGCTACCGCCTCTTCTTCGTCAAGGGTAGCCCCCGCCCCGCATCCTCCGCCGCTTGATGGCCCGGGCGCGCCCCCGCTACACTCGTCAGCGATGAACGATACGACCACCCCGAACCCGAATCCGGGCCCGCTGGACATCCTTGGCCTCGGTTCCGCCGAGCTGGCGGAGGCCGCGGCGCTCCGCCTTCCCAAGGGCGCAGGGCTCGCGGGGACGATCTATTCGCGGGCCTTCGCCACGGGTCGGATCGAGACCGAGGGTCTCGGCCTCTCGGCGGCGACCGCGGCCGCCTGGCGGGAATGCTTCACCGTCGGCCTGCTTTCCGTCCGCCGCGTCGTTGAGGAAGAGGGCGAGTTCGGCCCGACCTCCAAGGCGCTGCTCGGCACGGCCGACGGACTCGGCGTCGAGTG
>DAINBW010000583.1:0-2209 GCA_036732745.1 Spirochaetales bacterium
GCGGTGGAAAGGGTCCGCGGCCGGCTCTCGATCGCGCTCGAGGAGCCGAAGGCCTCCGGTCGGAGCGCGGCCCCCGCCGTTGACGCCGGCGAGGCCACCGGCGAGGCCACCGGCGAGGCCACCGGCGAGGCCGGAGGCCCGACCGCCAGTGCGGCCGCCCGGGGTCGCATCCGCCTCGAACTCCAACCGGCCAAGGGGCCGGCCCTCATCCTCCTCGACGAGGAAGCCCTCGCCCTCGAACGGGGCAAGAATCCCGACGGCTTCCGGAAAAGCCTGGCCCTCTTCGCCGAAAGCGGCGACGCCGACTTCCGCCTCGAGCTCGACTTCGCGCCCGGGGGCGTGACGCTGGGCCGGGAGACGATTCCCCTCGCCGACCTCTTCGTGCCGCCCTCCCTCCTCAAGAAGGCGAAAAACCGGCTCTACGCACAGGCCGCCGCAGCCCTGGTCGCGGCGGAACGGGAGCGGGCCGCGGCCGCCCTTCGCCTCGATCCGCGCCGGCTCGCGGGCCTTCCGGCGACCGGTGAGCCCCTCGGCGGCTTCGTCGTTCCGCCCCGCGGCCTCCTCGTGTTTCCCCAGCCCGAGCTCCCCTCCGGCCAGCCCTTCGCAACGCCGCGGCTGCTCGCGGAGGCCGCGCCCCTTCCCGAGGTGGCGGGCCTCCGCTATCTCCCCCTCGC
Source organism: Spirochaetales bacterium (assembly GCA_036732745.1). Taxonomy (GTDB): domain Bacteria; phylum Spirochaetota; class Spirochaetia; order Treponematales; family Rectinemataceae; genus JAEUJG01. The sequence goes on from DAINBW010000583.1 coordinate 675, forward strand.
GCCCCTCGTCGCCGATCTCCCGGCCTACGAAGCCCTCGTCGAGGAACGCGTCCGCGGCGAGCTCGCCGCCGGCGCCAGGCTGGTCGTCGGAATCGGCGGCCTCCACCACGCGGCCCTCGCGCGGCGCCTCGTTTCGCGTTTCCCGGAAGGCCGGCTCTCCTTTTTCGGCGACATCCATCTCTATATCGCCAATCGCCATTCCCTCGCCGCCTGGGCAGGGCTCGTTCCCGGGCTCGCCTTCGCCTACCACTACCTCGAGGCCTCCGCGGCCAACCTCGAGGCGATCCGCGCGGATCTCCGGGAAGGCGAGGGGCCTGAAGCCCTTCGGACCTTGCCCCTCCTCGCCGGTCTGGAAGGCTCGCCCGCCCTTGAGGGCGCGCCGTCCTTCGAGCCGCCGCTCTTCCTTTCCAAGGCCTGCCTGCTCCGGCATCACGCCGCGGGAGGCGCCTGTCCCGCCCCCTGCGGAAAACGCTGGTCGGGCCGCCTCGCCGACCGCGACCGCCGCTACCTGGCCTTCGTCGAGGACTGCGTCAGCTATCTTTTCCGCCTGCCCTCGTAGTATTTGCGCTCCGGGAAGTTTTTCCGCTATGCCGCCCGCGGCGCATAGTGTACACTGGTCGGGACATGAGTCATCGGATTGAGTTACCCCTCCTCCACGACCATCACACCCACACGAGCCTCTACGCGGCGCTGGAGGGTCTTCCCGACCTCCGTGGCCTCGCCGCCGCGGAGGCCCGCGCCCTGCTCGCTTCCCAGCCCCGCGACCGGCTCGGCCTCGTCAAGGGTTGGCGCAACGACAAGCTCGCCTTGAGCGCCGCCGATCTCGCCGACTTGCCGCCCCTCGTCATCGTCAACGCAAGCCTCCACGGCCACGCGCTGACACCCGCCGCGTTGCCCTTCGTCGCCGAGCTTTGGCCCGAATTCGCGGAGCGCTGGGCGGACCCGGCCTGGGCCGAGCGCAACCTTCCCCGGCTTTTCGTTTTCTACGGCCGCGTCGCCGGCCTTTCCCCGCGCAAGCTCGCCGCCCACATGGGCGCCCTCGAATCGGTCGGCATCGGTTCGACGGAGGACCTCATCACGGCCGGCTCCGCGGCCCTCGCCGTCATCGCGGCCTCGCCCTATCGCGACCGGGTGGCCTCCTGGGCGACGCCGGAGGTCTACGAAACCCTGGGCGCCGCCGAACTCGCCGCCCTTCGCGGCGTCAAGCTCTTCGTCGACGGCTCCCTCGGCGCCAAGAGCGCCGCCCTCGGCCGCCCCTTCTCCGGCGGCGAGCCGGGCATCCTCGTGCGCGACGGGGATCGCCTCCGGGCGGATGTCCTCCGCGCGGCCTCCGACGGCGCCGGCGTCGCCGTCCACGCGATCGGGGAGCTGGCCGTGGAGCTCGCCCTGGCGGCCTTCGAGGCGGCGCGGCGCGAGGGCCTGTCGATGCCCCTCGCGCGCATCGAGCACGCCCAGTTCATCACCCGCGACCAGGCCTTCCGCGCCCGCGACCTCGGCGTCGTCCTTTCCATGCAGCCCAACTTCAACGCCGATTC
>DAINBW010000584.1:0-2203 GCA_036732745.1 Spirochaetales bacterium
CGTCCCGGTTTCGGGCACGCCGGGCTCGAGGACCCGCGGATAGCCGGTGATCGTCACCTGCGTGAAGAAGGAGAAGGCGCGCTGCTCGAGTTCGCCGGCTTGGAGAACGAGGGGGCGCGGATCGCGGGTCCAAAAGGCGAAGCAGTCGACCGATTCGGAGTCGAGGGCGACGCGGCGGAAGCGCCGCGCGTCGAAGGGATTCCGCACGAGGCAATAGCCCGAGTCGAGCCGCGCCAGGAACCAGTCCATGGCGTGGGCGGGAAGGTCACAGCGGCGCGAGGCGGAGACGATCATCGATCCCACTATAGCGCTTTCGCGGCGCGGGCGCGAAGCTCCCTTTCCGCCGGGTCCGCCGGGTCCGCCGGGTCCGCCGGGTCCGCCGGGTCCGCCGGGTCCGCCGGGGCCGCCGGGGCCGCTTGGGCCGCTTGGTCCGCCGGGGCCGCGCCGCGTTTGACCTTTTGCGCCGCCTGGGGTAGGCTGGAATGAATGGAAAACGCGGAACGCGACCTCCCGGGTCGGCTCAAGACCCTCGGCGGCTATCTCACCGCGGGAGCGCTGACGGCCGCCTTCTTCCTCGCCCTGCTCGCCGCGTACCGGCCCCCCGCCGACGCCCGCGTCGCGGAGGCCTCCGTCGCGGTCTCCCGGGACGGGGCTCCCTTCGCGAGCGCGAGCCTGCCCTTCCTGGCCTGTGCCACGGACGCGGGCGGATTCACCCCGGGGCTCTATACCTTCGAGCTCGAAATCGAGACGCCGGCCGGAGCCTTCCGCGACGGCGCGGTCCTGGTCCTGCCCTTTTTCGCCGGCAACTCGCTCGCGGCGCGCCTCAACGGCGAGCTCCTCGGCGGGCGCGGCGATCCCCTCCGCGGCGATTCCTCGATCTGGAACGCGTCCATCGCGCTGCCCGTCAGGGCCGGGCTCGTCGCGGAGCGGAACCGGCTCGAGGTCGAGATCCGCGGCGTCTACGAGGCGGGCATCTTCATAGCCCCCTATCTCGTCGATCCGGTCCGGCACCGCCTGCGTCTCTTCGCCCTCGGCTTCTTCACCGACAAGGCGGTCTGGCTCCTCCTCGGGGCCGTGGCGGCGATGGGCTTCATCATGCTCGGCGCGGGCTACCTTTCCGGAACGGTGATGGACGGCCGCATCTTCCTCGGCTTCGCCTGCCTGGCCCTCGTTCCCTTCCTCGTCGATTTCACGCTGATCGAGCGCCTGCCCCTTCCCTTCCTCGCCTTCAAGAAGATCACGGTCGCGGCCCGCCATCTCGCGGGGGGCCTCCTCACGGCAGCCTGCGTCAGGCTGCTCAAGCGGCGCTACGACTTTTTCGCCCTGGCCTTCATCGCGAGCCAGGTCGTCTGCGTCTTCCTCGTCGTCTTGTATCCGGGCGACATGCCGGGGCTCAAGCGCCTCTACAGCTACACCTACCTGACCTCCATTCCCTTCCAGGGCTACCTGCTCTTCCTCGTGGCGGGTTCGGTGCGGGCGGACGCCGAGCGCCGCGTCCTCTTTTTCGGCGTCGCCGTCGCCTTCGCCACCGCCACCCGCGACGTCCTCGCGATGATGTTCTTCCCGAGCTCGCCCTTCATCTCCCACTACGGCATCGGCGTCCTCGCGATATGCGCCACCATCTTCATCGTCCGCGACATGCTCGTGAACTACCGCTCCCTCGTGCACGAGCGGCGGCGCTCGGCGATGTTCCAGGAGGAGGCGACGCGCGACGGCCTCACGGGCGCCTACAACCGGAAAATCCTCGCGCCGCTGGCCGAGGGGCTGGCGGCGGATTTCGCGGTCCTCTTCGTCGATCTCGACGACTTCAAGCTCGTCAACGACCGGCGCGGGCACGCCGCCGGCGACGCGGTCCTCCGCCACCTCGTGGAAACGATGCGCTTCAACCTGCGCGCCAAGGACTACGTCGTGCGCACGGGCGGCGACGAGTTCCTGGCCGTCCTCCCGGAATGCGGCCTGCCGAAGGCCGCGGAGCTCGCGGAGCGCCTCGTGGCGGAGGTCGCCGCCACCGAGCTCATGCCGCCCGCCGCGGCCCTTGCGCCGGGCGGCGAGCCGGGGGCCGAGGCGGGCTTGCGGTATTCCATGTCCGTCGGCGTCGCCGCCCGGCTCGCTTCGGATCCCGCCGGCCTTGAAGGCTTCCTCGCCGTCCTGGCGCGGGCCGACGCGGCCGCCTACGCCGCCAAGCGGGCGGGCAAGGGACGGG
>DAINBW010000585.1:0-2198 GCA_036732745.1 Spirochaetales bacterium
CGGCGTACTTGCCCTTGTAGCACTCGACGACCTCCTTGCGGAGGGCGGGGTTCTTGTCGTCGTAGTCGATGACGACGCGGAGGATGTCGAGGGCGGTGTTCCAGTCGGCGACGCCCTTGTAGTGGCGGAAGAGGTCCAGGAGGAGGCCGGCGGCCTTGTCCTCGGAGATCTGCTTCGCGATCTTGCGCTGGACGTGGAGGAAGAAGTCGATGTCGCCGGGGCAGGCCTCCACGAGCTTCGTCCAGATCTCCTTCACGTTGGTGAAGAGTCCCTTGTTGATGTAGCGGTGCAGGGCCTTCTTGTAGAAGTCGATGGCCTCGTCGGTCTTGCCTTCCTTCTCGCGGCGCTCGGCGAGGGCCTTGACGATGTCCGACTCCTCGTAGTCGACGCGCACGAGGCGCTCCCAGACGGCGTACATGTCGTCGGGGCGGCCGTCGGACTCGTAGCACTCGGCCAGGCGGCGCAGGGCGATCCGGTTCTCGCCGAAGTCGAGCATGCGCTGGCAGGCGAACTCGACGACCGACCACTTCTTGTTGTCGGCGAAGAGGTCGATGAGGGCGACCATCGCGGAATCGTCGATCTGCTGGCGCATGAGGGAGATCACGCCCGAGAGGTAGAGGGCGACGATCGAGTTCTTGGTGTGCCCGAGGTGCTCGTCGCAGAGCGCCTTGATCTCGTCGACGGCCTTCTCGCGGGTCGCCTCCTCGAGGAGGGCGTCGAGCTCCTTGAGGTTGGCGGCGGAATAGGAGCCTAGGGCGGCGCGGGTCCACTTTTCCTCGTTGAGCATTTCCTGGACTTTGACGGCGAGCTGCGATTCGGCCATATGTTCTCCTTCCTAGGCTGTGTACTGCTTGTAGATCGCGGGATCCAGGAGCCGCACCTTGAGGAGGATCTCCTCGATCTTGGCGCGGTCTTCCTTCGTCGCGACGCAATGGTCAATGAGCCAGAAATAGCGGTTCACGAGCCGGGGCGCGATGAGGCGCCTCGACTCGGCGTTTTCCTTGAGCTCGTTCTCGAGCTGGTAGATGGACTGGCGGAGCTTGCCGACCTCGACGGACTTGAGCTCCCGCTTGACGCCGAAGACGCCGAGGAGGTTGCCGTAGACCGGCACCCATTCGGCGACCTCGGGCCCCTCGTAGCCGAGGGCGGCGACCTTGTCGATGAGCCGGCGGATCATCTCGGACTCGAGGAGCTCGAGGTCGATCCGCTGGGGCGCGAGGTAGAAGGCCTCGCGGAAAAGGGCCTTCGAGGGCCTGGCCTCGCCGCCGAGGGCGTAGGTGTCGGCCAGCTCCGCGAGGACCTCCGCCTCGTCGCGGCGGGCCTGCGCGGCCGATTCGAGCGAGCGGAGGGCGGCGTCGTAGTCGCCCGCGCCCTTGAGGCAGCGGCCGATCCGGAGGGCGAGCTCGACCTCGTGCGATTCCTTGTCCTCGGCGGGCAAGGCGCGGTAGTGGGAGAGGGCGAGCGAAAAGGCGAAGCGCTTGTAGGCGTAGCGGGCGCGCTCGAAATCCCCGGCGAGCTTCGAGGAGAAGGAGACGAAGGCCTTCCACAGGGCGACGACCTGCTCGCCCCGCTCGAAGGGGTTCGGCATGGTCTCGAGGCGGGAGAGCCGTTCGGACCAGAAGTTGGCGCACTTGAGGGCGTAGAGCACCTCCGGGTCCTCGTAATCGGCCGCCAGGGCCCGATCGAGGAGTCGCGTCGCGGAGGCGAGATCGACGCTCCTGAGGCTTTCGTACGCGTTGGACAGAAGTACGGAAACGCTTTCCTGCTCGACCATGCTCTTCCGGTGGTAATCGCTTAGGGGATCGGATACTCCGTTTGATAGTATCCGATCGGGCCCTCCTTGGTCAATCGGAACCGTCGCCCCGGCGGACCGGTCGGCGCGGAGAAAAAGCGCTCCAGTATGCGCTAAAAATCGCCCGGACGCCCGATTCCATCTAGCGCCGGCGGACGGTTTGTGATATCATCCGCCGCCATGGAAGACTTGCTCGTCGCCCCTTCCCTCCTGTCCGCGGACTTCGCCGAAATGGGGGGAGCGTTGGCCGCGATGGAGCGCGCCGGCGCCGACTGGGCGCACCTCGACGTCATGGCGATCAGGGGGCTTTGGGCCGCGTCTCACAGGATCGCCGCACTCGTGGAGGACGCGGCCGACGTGGCGCGCGCGCAGGGGTTCTCGGAGGTGGTGTCGCCGCTGGTCTCGG
>DAINBW010000586.1:0-2191 GCA_036732745.1 Spirochaetales bacterium
GCAGGTGCCGATGCGGATCAGTTTCCTGCAGCCGTACTCGCGGATGAGTTCGTTGACGTAGATCGAGTGGCTGGGCATGCCCATGCCGGTGCCCATGACGGAGATCCGCTCGCCCTTGTAGCGGCCGGTGAAGCCGAACATGTTGCGGACCTTGTTGAAGCAGACGGGCTCCTCGAGATAGTTCTCCGCGATGAACTGGGCGCGAAGGGGGTCGCCGGGCAGAAGGATGGACTCGGCGATCTGGCCTTTTTCGGCCGCGATGTGGGTGCTCATGGATACCTCCGGAAACGTGGTGAGGGGCGGCGAGGTTTCCGCCGCGGCGGGCCGCCATCCTCCGCATGGGAGAAGGCGGGGCCGCGGCTCCCGGTGGTCGCGCCGCCCGCATATCAGGGTAGGATAGGATGAAACGAGGCGGCGCGGCTAGTACGGGACGGCCTACAGCCTCATTCCCATCACGAGGCCCCAACCCTCCTCCTTGAGGACCGCGAAGCCGAGCTTGCGGTAGAAGGCGATCGCGTTGACGTTGGCAGCCCCGACGCCGAGGTGGAGGCCGGGGACGCCGCGGGCCCTGAGGGCGGCGACGAGGGTGTCCACAAGGGCGCGGCCGCAACCCTTGCCCTGGAGGACGGGCAGGAGGTCGATGTGGAGGTGGGCGGGATACTCGGCCGCGAAGGGATCGGGCTCGAGCGGGCGGCGGATGGTCGCGAGGATTTGCCGTTCGAAGTCCGAGCGGGCCGGGTAGTCTTCCGCATAACGCTTCCGAAGGGGCGGCAGCCACTCGCCCTCGAACCAGGGGATGAAGCGGGCGGTGTCCGAGGCGCAGAGGATGTAGCCGCGCGGCAGGGAACCCTCCTCCGCGACGAAGCAGAGCTCCGGTTCGAAGAAGAGATAGGGCGCGGCGTAGTACTGCCCGATCATGTGGGGATCGTCGAAGAGCTCCTCGGCGTCGGCGCCGGAAAAGCCGGTCTTGAGGCAGATCTCGTAGAGGTAGGGCAGGTCGGAGCCGTGGGCCGGCCGGATGCTGACGCTCAAGGGAAACCTCCGTGGGTCGGCCCCGGGCGGGGCCGTTTCCCGCATCCTACGCCGAAGCGGAACTCGAGTCCACCCTCCCCGCCCGCGGGCTTTAGGCGAAAAGGTCGAGGCGGGAGCCGGGCGCGTCGCCGCGGTTCACGCCGGCCGGGCCGGTCTCGGCGGCGGTCTCGGCGCGGCGCAGCGCGGCGATCTCCGCGTAGGCGGCGGCCTCCGTCTGGGCGGCGGCCGCGGCCACGGCGTTGTCGGCGCCGGAGGGCTCGGCGGGCGCGAGGGCGGCGGCGCGGACGATGCGCATCTTGGCCGCCGTTTCCTCGGGCTTGCCCGCGACCGGCGAGGAGTCGATGCCGACCTCGCCGCCCACGGCGTACTGCCGGCCGTCGGGGCCCTTCTGGTAGGCGTAGGAGGCGCCGCCCGTCACGTAGCGGCCGCCGGTCGCGACATGGGCGGCCTCGTGCGCGCGCACTTCGCCGTCGCGGGCCTTGAGCGCGGACAGGACGCGCAGGACCTCGGCCGAGCGGGACGAGACGTCGCCGTTCCGTTTGCGCTCGCCCCGCGCCTTTTCGCCTTCCAGTTCGGTCAGGCGCTCCTGGATCTGCCGATCGCTGAGGCCCTCGGGGCCGAAGCGACCGACGCCCCGCCGTCGCGGCTTGGCGCCCGCGCCGGTCTCATCAGCCTCCCGCGCGCCCTCCGCTTCCTTGGCCGCCGCTTCCTTGGCCGCCGCGTCACCGCCTTCCGCGTCCATGGCCTGCGCGTCCCCATCCTCCACGTCCCGCAATTCGAACGCCGGGCCGAAGGCGCCGGCCTCCCCCGCGGCCGCCGGGCCGAAGGCGCCAGCCTCCCGCGCGGCCGCGGAGCCCTCGCCCGCCGGGGTGGAGGCGGTGGGCTCGGCCCACGGGGTGGCCGCCGGCCGGGAAGCGGGTTCGGCGCCAGAAACCACGGCCGGCGCCGCGGCCGGCCCGGCGACGAGATAGGATGAGGAGCGGCGGTCGAGGGCGGGAGGCGGACCGTACTCGCGGGCGGGCGCTGGAGCGACCGGGTCGACGGCGCCGATGGGTTTAGCGTCCGCGACGCCCGTGACGCTCGTGACGCCAGTGGCGCCGGCGGCGCCGGCGATGCCCGCGACGGCCCTGGCGGCGGCAGGCGCCGCGGCAGCCTCCAT
>DAINBW010000587.1:0-2190 GCA_036732745.1 Spirochaetales bacterium
GCCCGATGGGGCCGGCTTCCGCCTCGTGGATCGAGCGGGCAACGCGGCCGTCCTGGCGCCGGAACTTCTCGTGGACCGCGAGCGCGACAAGCCCGTGGTCGAGATCCAGGCGCCGGCCGAGCTCGAGGTGATCAGGGCCGACTTCGTCGTTTCGGGCTCCGCGGTGGACGACGACGGCGTGGCCGCCGTGAGCTACCGCCTCGACGGCGGCGAATGGCTGCGCCTCGAGCCGAAGGGCGCCGGCTTCTCGGTGCCCGTGGCCCTCGCCGCCACGGCCGACAACGAGCATCTCGTCGAGGCCTTCGCCGAGGATCTCTACGGCGTGAAAGGCGAGGTCGCCGCGAGGCGCTTCCGCGTGTCGCGCGAGGAACCCCTGGCGCGCATGACGGCCCCCGGCATCGCCAAGCCCCAGCGCGGCCTCGTCGAGCTTTCCGGCGACGCCTCGGACGCGAACGGCATCGCCTCCTTGAGCCTCTCCTTCGACAACGCGACCGTCTTCGGCCGCGCCTCGGGCGCCGAGACCTGGCGCCACCCCCTCGACACGAGGATCCTGGCCGACGGCCTCCACGCGATCGCGGTGAAGCCCGTGGACAAGTACGAGACGGAGGGCTTCTACGCGACCCTCGTCAACGTGGACAACACCCCGCCGCGGTCCGAGCTTTCCCTGCCCCTCGACGGCGGGAGCTACGCGGGAACCGTCCCCTTCAGCGGGCGGGTTTCGGACAACGTGCTGCTCGAATCCGCGAGGATCGAGGTGGCGCGCGTCGGGCAGGCTTCGCCGCCGGTCCTCGTCCTCGATCTCGGGCGGCCCGCCGTGGTACGCCGCGACGTTGACGTCTCCGCCCTGCCGCCGGGAGACTATACGGTCCGCCTCGTGGCCCGCGACCGCGCCGACAACGAGACCGTCGCCAGCCGCGACGTCGTCCTCAAGGCCGGACGACCCGCCGACCGCGTAGAGATCCTCTTCCCCGCCGAGGGCGAATCCCTCGCGGGGGCCGCGCGGCTCTACGGCCGCGCCTCCGTCACGGGCGGAGTCGGCTCCGTCAGCCTGCTCGCGGACGGCGCGGAGCTCGGCGCCGCGCCGGTTGACGTCCGCGGCCATTTCGCCTTCGACCTCCCGGCGGACAAGCTCGCCGAGGGAACCCTGTCGCTCGTCGCGCGGGCGACCGGCGCCGACGGGCGCGCGGTCGAGTCGCGGCCGGTATCGGCGACCTGGTCCCGGCTCGGGCCCTGGGTGGCCGTGGACTCGCTTCCCGCCGGTTCCTACCTGCCCTACCGGCCCTATCTCTCGGGGCGGGCGGGTTATGCGATCGATCCTCCGGACGCCAGGGACAAGGCCGCCATGGACGCCTTCCGCAAGGGCGAGGCGGACCGGCGGGTCTTGCGCGTCGAGGTCAGCCTGGACAACGGCCGGACCTACCTCAAGGCCCAGGGCGGAGAGAAATGGCGGCTTCGGCTCGAGACCCAGGACTACCCGGAAGGCGGCCTCCACCTCATCGTGCGCGCCGTCTTCAAGGACGGTCGCGCGGCGGTGGCCAAGACCATTCTCGCCCTCGACAAGACGCCTCCCGCGGTCGCCATCGAGCGTCCCGCGGAGAACGGCCGCTTCAACGGGGAGATCCGCGCCGCGGGCGTCGCCTCCGATCTTTCCGGCCTCGATTTCGTGGGCCTCTCGCTCCGGAAGGGCGACAAGCGAAGTTACGAGCTGCCGGCCTTCATCCAGGGCCTCTATGTCGACGCCCACGCCCTCGGCGCGACCTATTACGACGTCGGGCTCGGGCTGTCCTTCTTCCAGGACAACGTCAAGCTCCAAGCCATGCTCGGCAAGGCTCCCGAGGAGGGCCGCTTCGGCGGCGACGTTTACGGCGCCAAGCTCCTCGCCAACCTCGCCTACCTGCCCGCCTCTTTCCTCTTCGGACCGGACTGGGACTTCCTTTCCGCCTCGTTCGCCCTCGGCGCCAACTTCTCCTACTTCAGCAAGACCTCGAGCGGCTCGGGCCTGATCCTGGGCGCCGTCGTGGCCCAGGTCGAGTTCCCGAAAATCACCCTCAAGGCCTGGCCCTTCCTTAAAAAGTACTCGCTCTACACGGAGGGGCAGGCCTGGTTCGTCTCCTCCGACGTGCAGGGCGGCATCGAGTACCGTCTTTCCTTCGGGGCGCGGATAGGCCTGTTCTAGGAGCGCCGGCGCGG
>DAINBW010000588.1:0-2190 GCA_036732745.1 Spirochaetales bacterium
CGCAGTCCACGACGCCGCCGCGGCTTCCCGCGGGCTCGGGCTCAAGGAGGAGGAGGCCCCAACGATTGACGGCGACCGCGAGCGCGGCCGGTCCCGCGGCCCCGCCGGCGCGGGCGGCGGCCTCGCCGGGTCCGGGCGCACCCGCCGCCAGGGCCGCGGCGCGGAGGGCCAGGGCGCCGGGCGCCGGACGATAGGAGGCGATGAGCGAATCGGCGCCGAGTCCCGGCGCCACCGGGAGAAGGCCAGCCGCCCCGAACACGAAGACGGCGGGACGGTCGCCCGAGTAGGGATAGGCGGGAGCCGCGGCCTCCTTGGGCGCGCGCGCGCAACCGCCCAGGGCCAGGGCCGCCAGGACGGCGGCCGCCGCCCCGAAAACGGCGGTCGAGAAAACGGCCGCCCCGCGGGCGGCCGTCGAGGACGGGGAAACGCGCACCGTTCTCAGTAGTTCCTGGCGAAAATGGCCCGGTGCTTGGCGGGAGCGCCGCAGAGGCAGCAGTTCCCGTGGATGTCGTCCTGCCGATCGAGGGGCATGCAGCGGAGGGTCGCCTTGGTCGCCTGCTTGAGGCTCGCCTCGCAGGTCGCGGAGCCGCACCAGAGGCCCTCGGCGAAGCCGCCCTTCGCCGCCTCGGCGCCGGCGAGGTCCTCGCCCGCGAGGCCGAAGAAGGCCTTCATGCCCTCGAAGTCGGCGACGGGCACGGTGTGGGCCTCGCGGAAGGAGCGCGCCTTCTCGAGGAGGTTTTTCTGGATCGCGTCGAGGAGCTCCCGGGCCTTGGCCGCCGCCTCAAGGGCGGAGACGACGAGCTTCTCGCCCGTGTCGCGGCGCACGAGGACGCACTTGCCGGCCTCGAGGTCGCGGGCGCCCACCTCCATGCGGAGGGGCACGCCGCGCATCTCCCACTCGGCGAACTTCCAGCCGGGGCTGGCGGAGTCGTCGGCGTCGAGCTTGGCGCGGACGCCGGCGGCCTTGAGCTCCGCCAGGAGCTTGTCGGCGTAGGTGAGGACGGCCGCCTGGGTGTCCTTCTTCACGATGGGGACGATGACGAGCTGCTCGGGGGCGAGGGAGGGCGGAAGGACGAGGCCCTTGTCGTCGGAGTGGGTCATGATGACGGCGCCGATGAGGCGCGTGGAGACGCCCCAGCTCGTCGCCCAGACGTAGTCGAGCTTGCCCTCGCGGTTCTGGTACTGGACGTCGAAGGCCTTGGCGAAGTTCTGGCCGAGGAAGTGGCTCGTGCCGGCCTGCAGGGCCTTCTTGTCCTGCATCATCGCCTCGATGGTGTAGGTGCGCACGGCGCCGGCGAACTTCTCGGTCTCGCTCTTGACGCCGGCGACGACGGGCAGGCAGAGGTGTTGCTCGGCGACGGAGCGGTAGACCTCGAGCATCCTCATCGTCTCGGCCTCGGCCTCCTCGCGGGTCTCGTGGGCCGTGTGGCCCTCCTGCCAGAGGAACTCGGCGGTGCGCAGGAAGAGGCGGGTGCGCATCTCCCAGCGCACGACGTTGGCCCACTGGTTGTAGAGGAGGGGCAGGTCGCGCCAGGACTGGATCCAATCCTTGTACTTGGCCCAGATGATCGTCTCGGAGGTGGGGCGGATGCAGTAGGGCTCGTCGAGCTCCTCGCCGCCGCCGTGGGTAACCACCGCCAGCTCGGGGGCGAAGCCCTCGACGTGCTCGGCCTCCCTCTTGAGGAAGCTCATGGGAATGAGCATGGGGAAGTAGGCGTTCTCGTGGCCGGTTTCCTTGAAGCGCTTGTCGAGCTCGGCCTGGATGCGTTCCCAGATCGCGTAGCCCCGCGGCCTGATCACCATGCAACCCTTGACGGGGCTGTAGTCCGCGAGCTTGGCGTTGAGGATGATGTCGATGTACCACTGCGAGTAATCGACGCTGCGGGGGGTGATCTTGTCGGCCATCCGGCTACCTCGTGACGAAAAAGTGTTGGCGCCCATAATAGCGTGAAGGGTGGAGGAAGGGCAATCTACCGGATCGGACCTCCGCTTCGGCGGCGGCGGAGGCCGGAGGAAAGCAGTTCGGCCGCGGTGAAGACCAGGAGCCAGCCCGCGAAGGGGCCGAGGAAGAGCCAGGGTGCGCCGAGGATGTCGCCGTTGTGATAGCCCATGAGGCCGACGAGCTCCATCCGCGAGGGTTGGAGGAGGACGGGATCGAGGCTCAGGGTGGTGCCGCCGATGAAGAGCGAA
>DAINBW010000589.1:0-2186 GCA_036732745.1 Spirochaetales bacterium
GTTCCCCGCGGCTCTGAAGAGGAAGATGCGCGCGGCCTCCGCCTCGTCGCGGCGCAGGCGCTCCGCGATGGCGGCGGCGGACAGGCCCGCCCTCTCGAGGAGTTCGGCCCGCGTCCCCTGGGCGAAGGGCTCGGCGGGGAAGCCGACGGCGGCGAAGGACAGGCGCGGGACGCCGCGGGCGGCGAGGGCGGCGAGCGCCTCGCCGAGGCCGCCGGAGGAGACGCCCTCCTCGAGGAAGAGGATGCGGCGGTAGGGCGCCGCGACGTCGAGGAAGGCCTCCTCGTCGATTGGCGCCGCGAAGCGGAGCGAGTAGACGTCGGCGGCGCGCCCCTCGCGGAGGAGGGCGTCGGAGGCCTCCACGGCCAGCGGCACGAGGCCGCCGAGCGCGACCACGAGGGTCTCGGCGCCGGCCCGGCGCAGGAAGACGCCCCGGCCGGCCACGAGGGGCTCGGCGGCCGCCGGCTCCTCGGCCGGACAACGCGCCTTGGGGATGCGGATCATCGTCGGCCCGTCGGAGGCGAGGCCGAAGGCGAGCGCCATGTCGAGCTCGCGGGCGTCCGAGGGCGCGATGATGGTCATGTTCGGCATGGAGCGGAACAGCGCGAGGTCGTAGATGCCCTGGTGGGTCTCGCCGTCGCCCTCCACCGCTCCCGCCCGGTCCAGCACGAAGGTGACCGGGAGCCGCGGAAGGGCGACGTCGTGGAAGACCTGGTCGACCGCCCGCTGCATGAAGGTCGAATAGATGGCCACGACGGGGCGCATGCCGCCCGTCGCGAGGCCCGCGGCGAAGGTGACCGCGTGCTCCTCGGCGATGCCGACGTCGTAGAGCCGGCCGGGGCAGGCGGCGCGGAACTCCTCGAGGCCGGTGCCCTTGGCCATCGCGGCCGTCACGGCGACCACGCGGGAATCGGCGTAGCCGCGCGCGATGAGCGAGGAGGAAAAGGCCTCGGTGAAGGTCTCCGCCGGCCGCGCCTCGATCTTGCCGTCGGAGACGCGCATCGGCGAGACGCCGTGGTAGCGGGCGGGATCCTCCTCGGCGAGTTCGTAGCCCTTGCCCTTGCGCGTCAGGACGTGGACGACGACCGGCCGCTTCAGGGACCTGAGCTCGCGGAAGACCTGGATCATCGCGGGGAGGTTGTGCCCGTCGATCGGGCCGACATACTCGAAGCCGAGGTCGGCGAAGAGGTTTTCCTTGAAGAAGAGGGCTTTCACGGCGCTCTTGCCGCGCACCATGAGGGGGTAGAGCCAGGGGCCGAAGAGGGGGATGCGGCGGACGATCGCGTCGACGCGGCTGCGGAAGTTCTGGTAGCGGACCGTCGTCGACAGCCGCGAGAGGTAGCGGGACAGGGCGCCGACGTTCGGCGAGATGGACATCTTGTTGTCGTTGAGGACGACGACGAGGGGAAGGCCGAGCTGGCCCGCGTGGGAGAGGGCCTCGAAGGCCATGCCGCCCGTGAGGGCCCCGTCGCCGATGACGGCGATCACCTTCCCCGGCTCGTTTTGGAGGCTCCGGGCCGCCAGGAGGCCGAGGGCGCTCGAGATCGAGGTGGAGGCGTGGCCCGTGTCGAAATGGTCGTGGCAGCTCTCGCTCCGCTTGGGAAAGCCGGAGAGCCCGCCCGACTTGCGGAGGCCCTCGAAGCAGTCGCGGCGGCCGGTGAGGAGCTTGTGCGCGTAGCACTGGTGGCCGACGTCCCAGACGATGGCGTCCTTCGGCGAGTCGAAGACGCGGTGCAGCGCCAGCGTGAGCTCGACGACGCCGAGGTTGGAGGCGAGGTGCCCGCCGTTGCGGCTCACCGTCGCGACGATGCGGCCCCGGATCTCCTCGGCGAGGGAGCGGAGGCCCTTCGCGTCGAGGCGCTTGAGGTCAGCGGGCGAATCGATCGATTCGAGGATGGACATTGCCGGAACGATACCATAACGGCGGGGTTTTTTCCATAGACGCGCCCGGCCGAAGGCCGCCGCCGGGGGGAGGCCCCCTTGCGCCGAATCCCCGCGCCGGGGCACCATGGCCGCATGCCCGACTTCACCCTCCTGACGCTCAGGCTCCACGCGAACATCCCCTACGAGGGTCTCGAGAACCCGCCCTTCGCCGGCCTCCCCCCCCCCGCCGAGGTCCGCGACCTCCTCCCCCGCGTCCGCGGCCGCGAGGCGCCGCTCCTCGGCGAGCCCGAGCCCTCCGCCCCGCG
>DAINBW010000590.1:0-2164 GCA_036732745.1 Spirochaetales bacterium
GGCCAGGATCTCCGCCACGGCGAAGATCATCGCCCCGGTCGTCGAGCGTTGGACGACGCGGCCGTTCAGGCGGCACTCGATCTCCAGGGCCTGGGGGTCGGGGCAGCGGGCCGCGGGCAGGAGGGCGGGGCCGACGGGGCCGAAGCCGTCGAAGCTCTTGCCCCGCCACCAGCCGGAGCGGTCGGAGTTCTGCACGTCCCGCTGGCTCACGTCGTTGAAGCAGGTGTAGCCGAGGACGTGGTCGAGGGCCTCCGCGGGGGAGATGTCGCGGCAGCGGCGGCCGATCACGACGGCGAGTTCGGCCTCGTAGTCGGTGCGGGGGGCGGCCAGCCCCTCCATCTCGGCCAGGAAGCGCCGCGGGATGACGATGGGCTCGCCCGAACCGATGAGGACGTTGGGCGTTTTCACGAAGAGGACGGGGCGGGCGGGAGCCTCGGGGGCGGCGCCGGGGGCGCCCGCCCAAGGGAGGCCGGCCGCGCGGGCGGCCAGGATGGAGGGGCTCTCGGCCACGTGTTCCCGGTAGTTGAGCCCGACCGCGATGATTTTCGAGGGTGCGAGCTCGTAATGGCCGGTCGAGCCGACGATGGGCAGCCTGATCATCCGGGACTCCTTCCTGCGCGATGCGCGATAGGGTAGTATACCCCATCACCGCCCGCGCGCAAGCTCGGGGCTTGAAACGGCGGCGTCGGCGGCGTCGGCGGCTCAGGCCGCGCCGGAGCCGGCGCGCGCGCGGGGACCGGAGCTTTCTTTCTGGTAATCGCCGCCGAAAGCGCTAGACTGGTAGTAGTGTTTCCCGTTCCCCCTTAAGGAGGTTCCCCCATGACGCGTATCAGAGGTTCGGCCAGGCCGGCCGGCCTTTTCCTCTTGCTCGCCTTCCTCGCGGGCGCCCTTCCCGCGGCCTTCGGACAGTCGCAGAAGACCATCCAGGTCGCCAACGCCAAGGATTTCCTGAAGGCGATCGGCCCCAACCGCATCCTCGTCCTCAAGAAGGGCGACTACAAGCTCTCGACGGCCTACGACGTCACGAGCGAGTACGTCTCCTGGAACGAGGCCGAGGACGGCAGCAAGGAGCTCGCCCTCTCCAATCTCGAGAACCTGACCATCCGCGGCGCCGACGGCGTCCGTCTCGTCACCGAGTCCGGGGAGTCCTACCTCCTCGGGATCTACGGCGGCTCGGGGATCAGCGTCGACAACGTCGCCTTCGTCCGCCAGGTCGCCGACGACGTCGAGGTCTCCGCGGGCACGGTCTACGCCGAGGGCGTGAAGAAACTCCTCCTCGACCGCTGCGGCTTCCTGGGCCGCTCGGGCTACCCCCTTGAGCTCTGGGAGTGCGAAGGCGTCACGCTGAAGCGCCTCCGGATCGAGAACGCCCAGTCGGGCGCCCTTTACGCCGGCTACACGACCGACCTCGAGCTTTCCGCCTCCAGCGTCCGCGACAGCCAGGGCTATCCCCTCGTCTCCCTCGAGGAATCGGAGGGGATCCGGATCGTCGGCACCACCTTCGAGGCGAACTACGGCGGCAACTTCGTGGAGATCCACGCCGAGGAAGGCTACGTCGAGGAAGTCGGCTTCTCGGACTGTGTCTTCCGGAACAACGAGTTCGAGTATTTCCTCGGCACGGAGATCTTCCCCTTCACCGACGGCTGCACCTTCGAGGGCAACAGCTTCGGCGAGGACTGGGCGGAGAACTCCGTGGGCGCCTACGCGGGCGACGAGGGCTACGGCGAGGACGAGGGTCCCGCCTATTACGTCCACTATGAAGGGGGCTTCGCCTTCTCCTATCCCTGGGAGTGGGAGCTCGAGAGCGAGGGGGAGGGCTCCGATCGCCTGGCCCTCTATGCCTCCGACGAGGACGCCCTGGCCCTCTACGCCTCCGTCATGCCGGTGCCCGCCAAGGTCGACCCGGCCAAGCAGGGCAAGAAGCTCTTCGCCGACGCCTTCGCGGCCTACGTGAAGCTCCTCAAGGCCGAGGCGGGCCTGACCGTCGCCGCCAAGGCCGAGGGCGAGCCCTATGAGGCGGGCGGCTTCTGGAACGCCGACTACCGCGGCACGGCGACCCGCGCCGAGGGGCAAAAGGCCGCCCTGCGCGTGCGCTTCTTCGTGTCCAAGGGCTCGGTCCACGCCTTCGCGGTCATGGCGCTCGACGAAAGCTCCCTCGATCCCG
>DAINBW010000591.1:0-2157 GCA_036732745.1 Spirochaetales bacterium
TAGTACTGCCAGGAGGGTCGAGCATGTTCGATCTGATTGTGGCCGGCGGAACTCTAGCGGACGGCACGGGGAACCCGAGCTACCGAGCCGACGTCGGCGTCATCGGAGAGACGATCCAGGCCATCCACGACCTTTCCCGCGTCGAACCCAACCCGGAGCAGCCGCGCAAGACCTTCTCCGAGGCCTCCATCGCCGAGCTCGCGGACTCCATCCGCCGCCACGGCCTCATCCAACCCATCGTGGTCGAGGACGCCGGCGAGGGCCGCTACCGCATCGTCGCCGGCGAACGCCGCTGGCGCGCCGCCAACGTGGCCGCCCTCCGCGAGATCCCCGTCATCGTCCGCTCCTTCTCGCCGGAAAAGCGCCTCGAGATCAGCATCATCGAGAACGTCCAGCGCGAGGACCTCAACCCCGTGGAAGAGGCGGAGGCCTACCGGGCCCTCATGGACCTCACGGGCTGCACCCAGGAGGAGGTCGCGGACAAGGTCGGCAAGAGCCGCCCCGCCGTTGCCAACGCCCTGCGCCTCCTCAAGCTGCCCGTCGCCGCCCTCGCCTCCCTGCGCGACGGCAAGATCAGTCCCGGCCACGCCCGCGCCCTCCTCTCCGTCCAGGATCCCGGCTCGCGCGAGCTCCTCTTCGCCCGCCTCCTTGCGGAGGAGCTTTCGGTCCGCCAGGCCGAGGCCGCCGCCCAGGACCTGAACCGCGGCCTCAAGAACAACACCGCCCGCGTCGTCGCGGGCGCCGCCAAGGAACCCGAGGCCCGCGAGGCCGAGATCGTCGAGCTCGAGGGCAAGCTCATCGGCGCCTTCGGCACGAAGGTGGCCGTGAAGGGCGACTCCCGCCGCGGCACCATCCAGATCGAGTATTACTCGCTCGAGGATCTCGAGCGCATCATCGGCGTCGTTTCGGGAGAAGGCAGCTAATCCGGGCCCCGATCGGCGCTTTGCCTCCCGCGGGGGAAGGAGCGTCATCCTCGTGACCATCGCCCGCCCAAGGCGCCGCGCGCGCCCCCTCGTCCTCCTCCTCGCGCTCGCGGCTGCGCCCCGGTTCAGCGGCGCCGCCACCGCCGAACAGCCCGCCGCCGCGTCCGCCGCTTCCGCCGCCACGGTCACGGCCTTGCCGGGTTCCGCCCGGAACGTCCCCGCCCGGAACGGCGTCGCGGCCGGCGCCGACCTCGAGGCGCTGGCCCGGCGGCCCGAACTCATCGCCATGGACATGCGCCGTTTCAAGGATCCGGCGAGCGGCGAGACGAGGATAGAGGGCGGGGCCGAGGTTCACGGGGTCTTTGACGCCCCCCTCGAGCGGCTCGTCGCGGCGATGGACGACCGCGTCGGCCAGCTCGCCTTTTCCCCGCGCCTCCTCTCCTCGATCGAGGAGCTCCGCGACGGACCCCGCGTCGTCTTCCTCCAGGACATCGGCATCGAATTCCTCGGCGTGCGGGTCGCCTACGCGGTCCGCTCGGAGGCCTACCGCGAGGAGCTGCCGGGCGGGGCGGTCGCCTTCAGGACCATTCTCCTCGACAGCCTGGACGGCAAGCTCTACGCGTCCACGAGTTCCTGGTACTTCGAACCGGTGACGGTCGAGGGCCGGCGGCTGGTCTATATCCGCTATCACGCGATGCAGGGAATCCGGAGGCCCGGCTTCGGCATGGAGGGCCTCATCAAGGCCTTTACCCCCTCCGAGATGAAGGGCCTCATGGCCACCTTGGCCCGCGAGGCCCGAAAGCGGTCCGGCGCCAAGTGAGGCGCCTCGTCTTGACTCTCCAAGGCGCTACGGATAGTCTTTTATCGTTATAGGATATCCATCCTTCCCCCAAGGAGTCACCATGAGCATCATTGAATACGTCGAGGCGCGCGAGATCCTGGATTCCCGCGGCAATCCCACCGTCGAGGTCGACGTCGTCCTCGAGGACGGCACCCTCGGCCGCGCGGCCGTTCCCTCCGGCGCCAGCACCGGCGAGTACG
Source organism: Spirochaetales bacterium (assembly GCA_036732745.1). Taxonomy (GTDB): domain Bacteria; phylum Spirochaetota; class Spirochaetia; order Treponematales; family Rectinemataceae; genus JAEUJG01. Next base: position 1,965 of record DAINBW010000591.1, read on the forward strand.
AGGCCGTCGAGCTTCGCGACGGCGACAAGAAGCGCTATCTCGGCAAGGGCGTCCTCAAGGCCGTCGAGAACGTCAACACCGCGATCGCCGGCGAGATCTGCGGCCTCGACGCCCTGGAGCAGGTCGACATCGACCGCACGATGATCGACCTCGACGGGACCGAGAACAAGGGCAAGCTCGGCGCCAACGCCAT
>DAINBW010000592.1:0-2150 GCA_036732745.1 Spirochaetales bacterium
GGGAGCGGCCGTGAACCGCCCCGCGATCATATGCGTCGACGACGAGGCGATCATTCTCCTCGCCCTCAAGCAGGAACTCAAGCGCCGCTTCAGGGACCGCTTCATCATCGAGACGGCGCTCGACGCCGCCGAAGCGAACGCCGTCATCGAGGAACTGAGCGGACGGGGCGTACCGACCTCCATGATCGTCTCCGATTGGCTCATGCCCGGCATCCGCGGCGACGAGTTCCTCATCGACCTGCACCGCCGCCGTCCCGACATCAAGGCAATCCTGGTGACCGGCCAGGCCGACGAGGTCTCCATCGAACGCGCCCGCCGCGAGGCGGAACTCTGCGCCTGCCTCCACAAGCCCTGGCGAACGGACGAGCTGGCCGCGATCATCGAAAGTTGCCTGGCGAACCCCGTCCCGGGCAGCTGCGTCGACCAGTAGCCCGCCGCCGCGCCCGCGCCGGCCGGGCCGACCCATTCCGCGCCCACGCTTGCCCCGCCCGCCCGTCGAAGCTAGAATCCCGGATACCATGACCAGCCCCGAGCCCCTCCGCCCGGACAAGGCCGCGGCGCGCCGCCAGGCCCGCGCGGCCGTCGCCGCCATCCCGCCGGCCGCCGCGGCCGCCGAAAGCGCCGCCGCCGCCCGCCGCTTCCTCGAGCTTCCTGAGTTCGAGGCGGCGGACTGCCTTCTCGCCTTCCTCAGCATGCGCGGCGAGATCGACAGCCTCCCCCTCGTCAGGGCGGCCCTCGCCGCGGGCAAGACCGTCGCCGCCCCCCGCATCGAGGGCGCCGACCTCGCCTTCGTGCCGCTCGGGGAGGATTGGCAAGCCTGGCCCCGGGACGCCTTCGGGATTCCCGAGCCTCCAGCCGAAGCGCCCGCCCTGAGCCTTGGCGAGCTCGGCCGCCGCCGGGTAATCGTCGCGGCGCCGGGCCTCGCCTTCGACCGCGGCGGCGGGCGGCTCGGCCGGGGCAAGGGCTTCTACGACCGTTTCCTCCGCGCGGCTCGGGAGGCCGCCCGCTCGGGGGGCGGCGTTCTCGTCGCCTGCGGCTTTTGCTTCGCGGCCCAGATCGCCGCGGAAATTCCCGCCGGTCCGGAGGACGAGCGCGTCGAGCTCGTCATGACGGGCGCGGAGACCATTCGGATTCGATAGAGGAGGATCAAGGATATGGCAGTCACCATGCGCGGCCGCTCCACCGGAGCGACCACCGTCGAGCTCGTCCACGAGTCGGGCTTCGTCCTCGAGACCATGGCCCCGAAGGACAACGGCGGCGACGGCTCGAAGTTCTCGCCGACCGACCTCTGCGCCGTCTCGCTCGGCGCCTGCGGCACCACGATCATGAGCCTCTTCGCGCGCGACAAGGGCATCGCGTCCCTCGAGGGCATCGAGTTCGAGCTCCGGAAGGAAATGGCCCCGAATCCGCGCCGCATCGCGCGGCTCGAGGTCGCCTACCGGATCAAGGGAGCGCTTTCCGACAAGGAATTCGCGATGATCGTCGCGGCGGGCAAGACCTGCCCCGTCCGCGTCACCCTCGGCGACCGCGTCGAGATCGTCGAGACCTACGAACGGGCCTGACCGGCAGGCGGTAGGCGGCGCGGTTCGGGAACCGCGGCCGGCCGGGTTCTATCCCCCGGAAACCAGGTGGTAAAGCTCGAGGGCGTCGCCGCCCGAGACGCGGCGCGTGGCGTAGTCCCCGCGCGGCACGAGCTCGCCGTTCAGCTTCGCGATGATGAGGGGAAAGGACCAGCGCTTGCGGTCGAGGATCTCGCGGATCGTCAGGCTCTCCTCGGCGTAGCTCTCGGTCTCGGCGTTCAGGCTGATGGTCATGCTTCCTCCCCGGCCCCGCCGTCGAGGAGGATGGACAGGACGGCGTTGGCTTCCATGTTCGCGACGATGCCCACCCGCGGCGCGACGGGCGGCGATTCCGGGCCGACCTCGGTCTCGAGGTCGCCGCACAGGACAAGCCGGCCGGAGGCCCGCACCTTGAGGGCGCCGCTCCTCCCGTAGCCCGCCAGCCCGGAGGCGGCGACGAGCCAGGTCCCCGGCGCGTTGACGAGCATCGCCTCGAGGAGCATCGCCTTGGCCGCCGCGTCGTCGAAGGCCTCGACGACGACGTCGCAGCCGGCGAACAGCTCCAGCGCGGACGCGGCGTCCAGGCGCAGG
>DAINBW010000593.1:0-2147 GCA_036732745.1 Spirochaetales bacterium
CGCGCACGAAGTCCTCGAGCCAGGCCAGGCCCGCGAAGTCGAGGTGGTTGCCCGGCTCGTCGAGGAGGAGGAGCTCCGGCTCCGCCATCAGGGCGAGGGCCAGGGCCAGGACGTTCTTCTCCCCGCCGGAGAGCCGGACCGCCTCCCGCCCGCCCGCGCCGCCGAGGCCGAGCCGGTCGAGGAGGCGCGCGGCCTTCTCCTCCGCCTCCTCGGCGCCGAGGAGCTCGTAGCGCGCGCGGAGCTCGCCGTAGTCGGCGAGGGCGCGTTCGAGAGCGCGCCCCTCGAGAGCGCCGAGGCGCTCGCCGAGGGCCTCGAGCTCCAGCCCGAGCGCGGCGGCCGGCGCGGCGAGCGCCGCGGCGGCGCTCATGCCCGCCGGAGGCTCGTAGCTCTGGGGCACGACGCCGACCCTGAGGCCGGGCTTCAGCTTGAGGGTGCCGCGGTAGTCATCGTCCTTCCCGGCCAGGATGCCGAGGAGGCTCGACTTGCCGGCGCCGTTCCTGCCGACGAAGCCGATTTTCTCGCCCTCGTCGATCGAAAAGCCCGCGCCTTCGAAAACCGGCGTTCCCGTCCAATCCTTGGAAAGACCGATGGCTTCGACCAGTTTCATGTTCGCTCCTTCGCGTGGGGCCCCGCCGCGTCCTCGCGCGCGGGGCCGAGGGCGGTCTTCCTCGCGGCCGGATTTGCGGCGGCCCGCCGCGACGCGCGACGCGCGGCGCGGGCCTTCCCGGCCAGGGGAGGGCCCTTCCCGCGCGGCGCCTCGACGCGCCGAACGAAAAAAAAACGGCCTTCCCCGTGAGGAAGGCCGCGCTGTTCGCTTGGTGATTTTCTCAAATATCTCCACCAGGCGATTCGAACCGACCTCCCCTATCGACGGAGGCCGCGCCGGTGGAGCGCCGACCGTGGATGAGAATGGAAGACCGTGAATCCCTCATGGACATGTGAGAATCCTATACGAGGCCGCCTTGGGCCGTCAAGCTTCGGCTGCTTGCGCGCGCGGCGGCGCTTGCGCGGACAGGCACACGCTTGTATAGTATACGACATGGAACTCGGCAAAAAGCTCGAAATCCTCGCCGCCGGCGCCCGCTACGACGCCTCCTGCGCCTCGAGCGGCAGCTCGCGGAGCGCGGGCGCCGCGGGCGGCCTCGGAAGCTCCACGCCGGCCGGCGTCTGCCACTCCTTCGCCGGCGACGGGCGCTGCGTCTCCCTCCTCAAGCTCCTCTATTCGAATGTCTGCCGCTATGACTGCGCCTACTGCCTCAACCGCTCCTCCAACGAGGTCGAGCGCTGTTCCTTCACCGCGGAGGAACTCGTGCGCCTGACGATGGCCTTCTACCGCCGCAACTATGTCGAAGGCCTCTTCCTGTCCTCCGGCGTCTTCTCGGATCCCGACATCGTGATGGAGCGCCTCGTCGAGGTCGCGCGACTCCTCCGCGAGCGCGAGGGCTTCGGCGGCTATATCCACTTGAAGGCCATCCCGGGCTGCGGGGAAAAGCTCCTCAGGAAGGCCGGCCTCTACGCCGACCGGTTGTCGGCGAACATCGAGCTTCCCACCGCCGAGAGCCTGGCGCGGCTGGCCCCGGACAAGTCGGGCGCCGAGATCCTGGGCGCGATGCGCTTCATCGGCGATTCCTGCGCCGAGGAGCGGAGCGACCGCGGGCGCCTCGCCTCGACGCCGCGCTTCGCGCCGGCGGGACAGAGCACCCAGCTCGTCGTCGGCGCGAGCCCGGAGGACGACGGCCGCATCCTCGGCCTGGCGGAGGGCCTCTACCGCCGCTACGGCCTCCGCCGCGTCTACTATTCGGCCTTCGTGCCCGTCCTTCCGGATCCGCGCCTGCCCGGTGGCGCCCCGCCCCTCCTCCGCGAGCATCGCCTCTACCAGGCGGATTGGCTCCTGCGCTTCTACGGCTTCAGGGCGGACGAACTGCTCGACGCGGCCGGCCCGCGGCTCCCCGCGGACCTGGATCCCAAGGCGGCCTGGGCGCTCGCCCATCCGGCCTTCTACCCCGTCGAGCTTTCGCGCGCGGAGCTCCCCGCCCTCCTCCGCGTGCCGGGCCTGGGCGCGACGAGCGCCCGGCGCATCCTGGCGACCCGCCGGGCGGGGCGCCTCCCCCAGGAGCGATTGGACCCGCTCGAACCCCTGGAGGTAC
>DAINBW010000594.1:0-2147 GCA_036732745.1 Spirochaetales bacterium
TGATCGGCGCAGCCCTCATCCTCGCCGAGGTCGTCGTCTACGCCGGCCTCATCGCGGCGATGCCCCGCGCGGGCGGCGACTACGTCTGGCAGAGCCGCATCCTCGGCGGCGGCGTCGGCTACGTGCTTTCCATGGCCGGCTGGTGCTTCATCCTCTGGCTCTGGACCCCCCTCTACGCCGACATGCTCCGGCACATCGTCCTCGTGCCCATCGCCGCCGTGCTCGGGTTCAAGGATTTCGCGCTTTCCGTGGCCGCCTCGCCCGCGGCCTGGTTCGCGGTCTCGGTCTTCACCTGCCTCTTCGTCGGCCTCGTCAGCGCCCTGGGCATGAAGGTCTACGCCAAGGTCCAGAAGTATTGTTTCTGGATCGGCAACGCGGGCCTCGCCGTCGTCGTCGCGCTCTTCCTCTTCCAGGACAAGGCCTCCTTCCCCGCGAACTTCGACGCCGGGATGAAGTCCCTCTTCGGCATCGAGGGCGCCTACGCCGCGGTGGACGCCGCGGGCCAAGCCGCCGGCGCCTCCACCCCGCTCTGGGGCGGCGGTCTCGGCTCGGTCCTCCTCCTCCTCCCCTTCCTGGCCTTCTGGAACCTCTGGCCCAACTGGGGCGCGACCCTCTACGGCGAGGTCAAGGGCGCCCAGGACTTCCGGCGGAACTTCGTCGGCATGGCCGCCGCCCTCCTCGGCACGACGGCCATGGCCCTCCTCGTCCTCTTCGCGATCGACAAGGCGATGGGTTTCGAGTTCTTCATGCGCTCGAACGCCGCCTATTGGCAGGTCCGCTGGGATCCCTCCGCCGCCGCCGTCACGATGCCCGTCTGGCCCTACCCCGCCCTCTTCGCCCTCTTCGGCGTCAAGAGCGCGGCGCTCCGCCTCCTCGTCCTGGTCGCGATGAGCGGGTGGTTCTTCGGCTGGGCCGGCACCATCTACCTGTCGAGTTCGCGCATCCTCTTCAGCGCCAGCTTCGACCGCCTCCTCCCCGAGTCCATCGCGCGCGTCTCCTCCAAGACGAGGGCCCCGATCAACGCGATGCTCGCGATGGTCGTTCCCGGCCTCCTCGTTTCCGCCCTCTACGCCTGGAACGTGTTCGGCTTCGCCTCCCTGACGCTGGTCTCCACCCTCGTCATCGCCGTCACCTTCCTCGGCACGGGCATCTCCGCGACCATCCTGCCCTTCGTCAAGAAGGATCTCCACGACGCCTCCCCGCTCGGCCGCTTCAAGATCGGCAAGCTGCCCCTCATCACGGTCTTCGGCGCCATCTTCTCCGCCTTCCTCCTCTACCTGCTCTACCAGTGGCTCATCGATCCCAACGGGCTCTACGGCATCAGCTACCGCAACGTCACGTCGATGGTCTTCATGGGCGCGCTCTATCTCCTGGCCCTCGGCCTCTACGTCGGCATGCGCGCCTACCGCCGCAGGTCCGGCATCGACGTGGACAAGATCTACGGCGAAATCCCGGTGGAGTGAGCGTGGCCATGGATCCGCAAGTCCTGCTCGACGAGGCCCGCGGGACCGTCGAGGAGGCCGACCGCGCGGGGCTGCGGCTCCGGCTCCTCGGCGGCGTGGCGATCAAGCTGCGCTGTCCCTCGAGCGCGGCGGCGCCCTTCGCCCGCGTCTCGAGCGACGCCGACTACGCGGCCTCCGGGCCCGTCGCGCCGCTCGAGGCCTTTTTCGCCGGCCGCGGCTTCGCGCCCGATCGGGAGTTCAACCTCTACAACGGCCAGGAGCGGCTGCTCTTCACCTCGCCCTCCGGCGTCAAGACCGACGTCTTCGTCGGCGCCTTCAAGATGTGCCACGAGATCCCGCTGGACAAGCGGCTCGTCCTCGATTCCTTGAGCCTGCCCCTCGCCGAACTCCTCCTCACGAAGCTCCAGGTGGTCGAAGCCAACGAAAAGGACCTTTCCGACGCGGCCTGCATCCTGGCCGACCACGAGGTCGGGTCCGGCGACGGCGAGGCCCTGAACGCCGACCGGGTCGCGGAACTCTGCGCCGCCGACTGGGGCCTCTGGCGCACGACGGGCCTGGGCCTCGAGAAGCTCCTGGCCTGGTCGGCCGGCGCCGCGCTCGGCGGTTCGGCGCGCGCGCGCATCGCCGCCGGGGCGGCCGCCCTGGCCGACCGCCTCGCCGCGGAGCCCAAGCCCCTCGCCTGGC
>DAINBW010000595.1:0-2147 GCA_036732745.1 Spirochaetales bacterium
CCTTGGGAGGGGTCGGGCGCGGCGGCCGGGGTCGCCCGGCGCCGCTGCGGGAGGACGCGCGCCGCCTCGAGGCCTAGGGCGGCCTCCGCCGCGCGGGAACGGCGGCCGTAGCCGAAGCGGGCGCGCTCCCTGCCGGCGAAGAGGCGTTCGGCCATCGCGTCCACCTCGGCCTTGCCCACGGCGAGGATCCGCGAGCGCGTCTCCTCCACGTCGAGCACGGTTCCGGCGCAAAGGCGCTGGCGCGCGAGGCGCTTCATGCGGTATTCGGGGTCGTCGAGCGCCAGCTCGAAGCTGCCCTCGATGCGGGACACGGATTCCGCCACTTCCTCCGGAGAGAGTGCGCCCTCCCCTCCCGCCGCGAGGCGGTCGAGCTCGCGGTCGAGTTCGGCCAGGAGCCGCGGGAAGTCGCGGCTGGAGGAGCTCGCCTGCGCGAGCCACAGCCCTTCGCCCCGCTCGAGCGAGAAGGCGGAATAGACCGAGTAGCAGAGCCCCTTCGTCTCGCGCAGGCCCTGGAAGAGCCGCGAGCTCATCGACTCGCCGACGGCGCCGTTCAGGACCGACAGGGCGTAGTAGTCGCCCGGCGCGAACGGCCCGTCCAGCTGGAGGGCCTCGTAGAGGTAGGCTTGGTTGGCGGCGGCCGGGAGGAAGTCGCGCGTCGCCTCGAAGCGGGGCGGACGCGGCGCCGGCGGGGCCGAAGCGGCGCTCCGCCCGGGCCCGGAAGGCAGGGCGGCGAGGAGCCGCGCCAGCTCCCCGGCGACCTCCTCCGGGCGCACGGGACCGGCGGCGCTCGCCAGGAGCGCCTCCGGCACGATCCGCCGGCGGTAAAAATCGTACAACGCGTCGCGCGTCGCGGCCTCGATGTCCTCGACCTCGCCGGCGATCTTCCGGCCCAGGGGATCCCCCGGCCAGATGCGCTCGAGGAAGGCGTCGTGGGAGGCCTCTTCGGGATCGTCCCGCGCGGCGAGGATCTCGCTCGCGATGACCCCGCGCTCCCGCTCGAACTCGTCCGGCGGAAAGGTCGCCGAGAAGACGAGGTCCACGAGGACGTCGAGGGCCAGGCGCCATTCGGCGGCGGGCACGAGGCAGTGGAAACACAGGCTGTCGCGTTCGGTGAAGGCGTTGAGGTAGCCGCCGACGCGGTCGACGGCGCGGGCGATGTCCAGGGCGCTCCTCCGGGAGCTGCCCTTGAACACCATGTGCTCGGCGAAATGCACGAAGCCCCGCTCGCGCGGGGCCTCGTGGCGGGACCCAAGTTCGAACCAGAATCCCGCCGCGAAGGATCGCGCCCCCTCGGCCGTTTCCGCGAGGAGGGCGGCGCCGCGGGGAAGCGCGATCTCTTCGATCATCTACCTTCTCCGGGGTCCGTCCCTCCGGTCGTCCCTATGGCCGTCGCGGTGACCGTCGCGGTCGCGGTAGCCGCCGCCTTCGCGGGGACCCTCGCGGCCGCCGCCCTCGCGGGGCTCCTCGCGGCGCGCGTCGACGACGGAGTTGCCGTTCTCGTCCAGGGAGTCGACGTGGGCCAGGTTGAGGCGGCCGAGGCGGTCGACCTCGAGAAGCTTGACCTTGACCTTGTCGCCTTCCTTGATGACGTCGGAGACCTTTTCCACGCGCGTCTTGGAGAGGCGCGAGATGTGGCAGAGGCCTTCCTTGCCGGGGAGGATCTCGATGAAGGCGCCGAAGTCCATGATCCGCTTGACGACGCCGTCGTAGATGCGGCCGACCTCGGGGTCCTCGGCGATGCCGAGCACCGCGTCCTTCGCGTCGTAGGCGGCCTTCTGCGTGCTGCCGTAGATGGTCACGGAACCGTCGTCGTCGACGTTGATCTTGACGCCGTAGGTCTCGCAGAGCGCCTTGATGTTCTTGCCGCCCGGCCCGATGATCGCGCCGATCTTCTCGACGTCGATCTTGAGGGAGACGACCTTTGGCGCGAAGACGGAGATCTCCTCGGAGGGCGCGGGCAGGGCCTGCTCCATGATGCCGAGGATGTGGAGGCGGCCGCGCTTGGCCTGGTCCAGGGCCTTCTTGAGGATCTCCATGGAGACGCCGGCGATCTTGATGTCCATCTGGAAGCCGGTGATGCCGTTCTTGGAGCCCGCGACCTTGAAGTCCATGTCGCCGAGGTGGTCCTCGTCGCCGAGGATGTCGGA
>DAINBW010000596.1:0-2138 GCA_036732745.1 Spirochaetales bacterium
TTCCTCGTCGCGCGCGGGCCGGCCTACCGGAGGCTCCTCGAGCTCAAGTACTGCCTCTCCATGGCCGCGCCCGGAATCGCGCAACGCGCCCTCAACGAGATCCTCTCGGTCGGCAGCTACGAGCGGCATCTCGGCCGCTCGCGGCGGGCTTACCGCGCCCGCCGGGACGCGCTGCTGCGGGCCCTCGGCGCCCGGCTTCCCGGCCTCCGCGTCCGGCGGCCCGCGGGCGGGCTCTTCGCCTGGGCGGAGCTGCCGGCGGGCATGGGCGCGCGGGCCCTCGCGGAGGCCTCGGCCGCGGAGGGCCTGCGCGTCTTCGCCGGCGGACGTTGCTTCGCCGATCCCGCGGACCCGCGCGCCGATTCCTTCCTCCGCCTCAACTTCGCCGCCCTGGACGAGGCGCGGCTCGAGGAGGGCGCCGCCCGCCTGGCCCGCGCCGCGGCCTCCCTCGGCGGCGGCCTTGCCGCGCCCCCGGGAAACGCTATGCTTTAAGTAGGGCCGGCGCTCAGGGCCGGCTCCGGAGGTGGGTCATGGCGGTGCTGACGATTTCCCGCGAACTCGGAAGCGGCGGTCGCACGGCGGCGCGGAAGGCGGCCGAGGCGCTCGGCTACCGCTTCGCCGACAAGAAGCTGATCGGGACGATCCTCGGCGAGTACGGCCTCATCGATTTTCCCGAGGAGTACGACGCCGGCCGCGGCGTCTGGGAATACTTCGATCCGCGGGCGCAGGAGCTCTTCGGCATGCTCAACCGCGCCGTCCTCGCGATCGCGGCGACGGACGAGGTCGTCATCCTCGGACGCGGCTGCTATGCCCTCCTCGGCGGCTACGAGGACGTCCTGAACGCGCGGATCAAGGCGCCCTTCCCGTTGCGCGTGGCGCGGGTCGCCGAGCGCGAAGGCATCTCCGATCCCGCGGCGGCCGCCGAACTGGTCCGGCAGAGCGACAAGGCGCGCGTCAGCTTCGTGGAATCGAGCTACGGCGTAAAATGGAACGAGGCCGACCGCTTCGACCTCGTCCTCGACACCTCGAAGATCGACGTCGAGACCGCGGCCTCCTGGCTCGTGGAGGCGGTGGGGCTCGTCGAGATGAGCCGGCCGGAGGGCGGCCCCCGCGTTTCCGGCATCGAGGTGGATCCCACCCTCGCCGAGGCCGTCGAGGAAGCCTTCGCGAAGAACGAGACCTTCTAGCGCTCGCCGCGCCTTGCCCGGTCCGCCTGCCAGGGTCGCAGTCCGCGCCTGACCCGGGCCGCGCGCCAAGGCAAGGGCCGCGCGCTGCCCCAGGCCGGCCCGCGCGTAGAAGCCGGGTGGCGCCGCTCAGCCTTTTTCGCCGAAGAGACTCTCGACCATCGCGTCCACGTCTTCCTGCTTCATGTCGGACTTCCGTTCGTAGGCCAGCTCGCGGTTGACAAGCTTGAGCTTGCGGAGGAGGCCGTAGATGATGACGAGGAGGATCTTGTTGCCGGCCGCCGGATGCCGTTCCAGGAAGGCGGCGAGCTCGCGTCGGTGGAGGCGCAGGATCGTCGCGGGGGCGAGGGCGGAGACGGTCGCGGTCCTGGGCACGCTCGTGAAGATGCCCGCCTCGCCGAACATGTCGCCGGCGCCGAGGGAGTTGACGTAGACCTGGCCGCCCTCGGGCTCCCGCACGGTGACGCCGACCGTGCCCTCGAGGATGCCGAAGAAATGCGGGCTGATTTCGCCCTCTTCCACGACGGGCTCGCCCTCCTCGTAGGTCGCGAGCTCCGCGACGCCGAGCAGGTCGGCGGTTTCCGCGTCGCTCAGGAACCGGAAGGCCATGATGGCCTTGACGCTCGCGGCCCGCGCTTGCTTGTCGGCGATGAGTTCCATGCTGACGGCCTCCACGCTTCAAGTATAGGCGGCGGATCGGCGGCGTAAAGCCGCGGACGGCGAATCGCGCCGCCCGCCGCCGCGCCACTTCCCTTCGCGGCCGCATCGGGCTACTATCCCGCCATGGAAAGCGCGAAGAACGGCGGTCCCCTCGTGGGCGTCATCATGGGTTCGGACTCGGACCTCCCCGTCATGGCCGAGGCCGCGAAGATCCTCGCGGAGCTCGGCGTCGCCTGCGAGACGACCATCGTTTCCGCCCACCGGACGCCGGCCCGCCTGGTCGACTATGCCCGGGGA
>DAINBW010000597.1:0-2109 GCA_036732745.1 Spirochaetales bacterium
CCGGTCGGCGGCGCGGCGGGCGCCCCGGCGGCGGCGGCGACGACGGCGGCGGCGGGAAACAATACCGCGGCGGCGGCGGCCGAGATCGCGATCGACCGCCGCCCCCTCGCGCTCGCCGCGCCCTTCGACCATCCGCGTTATTCGCTCTCGCTGGACGAGGCGCGCGGCGCCCGGCCTCCCCTGCGCCTCATGCCGCTCGAGGACGTCCGCCTGCCCGAACGGGCGCTCGCCGTGGAGGGACGCTGGCCGGGGGAATCGGGCTACCCCTTCGAGGAAGAGCTCGTCCTGGACCTCGAGGCGGCGCCTCGGGCGATCCGCGCCTGGGCCCGCGGGCTCCTTCCCGCCGGCCGGAACGGCGGGACGCCGGCCTCGGGCGCGGACCGCGGCGCCGGCGCGACGATCGGCGCGGTGGGCGACATCGCGTTGAGCGACGCGGACGCCGCCGCCCTCCGGCCCGGCGCCGGCGGCGCCGAACGGCTCCTCGGCCCCGTCCTGCCCCTCCTGGCCGGGCCGGACATCCTCGCGGGCAACCTCGAGGGCGTCGCCTCGCGGATCGGGGAACCGAACCCGCGAAAGCGCTTCCGCTTCCGCTTTGATCCGTCCGCGCCCCGCGCGCTGGCCGAGGCGGGCTTCGACCTCCTTCTTTTCGCCAACAACCACGGCTTCGATTTCGGGCCGGAGGCCTTCGCCGACGGCCTCGCGAACCTCGAGGCCTCGGGCTTGCCCTTCGTCGGCGCGGGACGCGACCTGGCCTCGGCCGCGGCCCCGCGGCGCCTTGCCTCCCGTCCCGGTTTCGCCTTCGTCGGTTTCGCGCTGTATCCGGACGAGCGCTACGGCTTCACCGCCGCGGAGGCCGCCGCCGGTCCCGGCAGGCCGGGCGTCGCCTCCGACGAGGCCGCGACCATCGCCGCCATCCGCGAGGCCGCGGCGCGGGGGGACTTCGTCGTGGCGCTGGCGCACGGCGGCTCGGAATACCGCTTCCAGCCCGACGAGGCCCTGCGCCGGCGCTATCGGCGCTTCGTGGACGCGGGGGCCCGGCTCGTGCTCGGTTCCCACCCCCACGTGCTCCAGGGCGCGGAGGCCTATTCCGGCGCCCTCATCGCCTACTCGCTCGGAAACTTCCTTTTCACCGCGGACGAGGAGCCGCCCGAGGCGCAAAAGAGCGCCCTCCTCGAGGTCTTCGTGGCCGGCGGCGCGGTCCGGGGCTTCAGCCTCGAGCCGGTCCTTTCCCTGGGCGACGGAACCATTCCCGATCCCGAGCGCCGCGCCGCCGAAGAGCGATTCGCCGCCCTGTGCCGGGAGCTCGCCGAACGCGACTAGCCGCGGCGCGAGGCGCCTCCCTGGCCGGAGGCGGCGATCGGGCCAAACGAAAAAAGGCCGGGCGTCAAGCCCGGCCTTTCCATTGTACCAATTCCGATCGCCGCCGCGACCGGCGCGCTTTTAGCTACTTGCCGCCCCGCATGAAGGCGTCCTTGTAGCCCATGGACTTGAGGCGCAGCAGGGTCGCGCCGCCCTCGTCCCGCGTGAGGGGACCGATGTAGAGCCGATACAGGGCCGAGCCGCCCTTGGCGGGAGCTTCCTCCACCGCGACGGGATAGTTGCCGCGGATCGCGAGAGCCGCCGCCTGGACCGCGGCGCCGGAGGAAAACACGCCGACTTGGATGAAGTAGCTTCCCTTGGGGAAGTTCTGGAAATCCGGCGCCTGCAGGATGGGCGGGGCCTTGGGCGCCGCGGCGAGGGCCGAGGGCGCGGGGGGCGTGGCGGCCGACGGCGCGGAGGCGGGCGGGGCCGAGGCGGCCGCCGGCGCCGTTGTCGGCGCGGGAGCGGGAGCCTTGGCGGGAGCCGGCGCCTCGGGCACGGTCGCCGAGACGGGCGGCCGGGCCTCGGTAGGCTCGAGGCTCAGGGCCAACTCGACCTCGGGACCTTCAAGCTCGGCACCTTCCACTTCGGGGCTTTCGGCCTTGGGACTTTCCGCGACAAGGAGGGGGCCCTCGGGCAGGGGCTCCTCGGGGGGCCGGGGCTCTTCGGGCCGCATCGCCGCGGCCTCGGCCTCGGCCAACTCCACCCCTTCCAGGGCAGCGGGTTCTTCGGGTGTCTTGAGGGCGCTGT
>DAINBW010000598.1:0-2109 GCA_036732745.1 Spirochaetales bacterium
CCGGGGGCGCGCTCCACGCGGAGCTCCGCGCGCAGCTGGGCGGCGAGGATGCCGACGAGGCCGAGGCCGAAGCCGCCGCCCTCGGCCGGGCCGGCGGTCCCGGGCAGGCCGACGCCCTCCGGCAGGCCGACGCCGTCGTCGGCGACGCTGAACTCGAGATGGTCCCCGTCGCGCCGGGCCGCGACGGCCAGGCTGCCGCGGGGGCGGCCGGCGAAGGCGTACTTCATCGCGTTGGTGAGGAGTTCGTTCATCACGATGCCGAGGGGCTGGAGGATCTTGGCGTCCAGGACGAGGTCGTCGATGTCGACGCGGAGCTCCACCGCGCCGGCGTTCGGGAAGCCGGCGACGATCTCCCCGGCGAGGGGGCCGAGGTAGTCGGCCAGGCCGGTGCCGACGCCCACCTCTCCCCGGTAGAGGCGGTCGTAGAGGAAGGCCATGCTCCGCACGCGCCCTTCCGCCTCGCGGAGGGCGGCCGCCGCCGCGCCTTCGCCGAGGGAGGAGGCCTGGAGGCTCAAGAGGCCGCAGATGGTGTTCAGGTTGTTCTTGATGCGGTGGTGGACTTCCTGGAGGAGGACTTCCTTCTGCGAAAGGAGCTCCGCGACCCGCATCTCCGCGCGCTTGCGCGCGTCGACGTCCATCACGAGGTAGACCGCCTCGCCGGCCGGGCGCGCGGGATCCAGGGCCTTGCCGGAAACGGTGCACCAGAAGACTTCTCCGTCCGCGCGGCGGAAGCGGCAGTCGGTCTTGTAGGTCTCTCCCCGGGCCAGGACGGGCGCGGCCTCCTTGGCCACGCGGGCGGCTTCCGCGGCGTCGGCGTAGAGGAAGGCGGTCTCCCGGCCTTCCGCCTCCGCGAGGGGGTAGCCGAACATGTTCTCGAACTCGCGGCTCAGCCAGCGGACGCGCCGGCCGTCGACGAGGGCGATGGTGACGAGGGCGTTGTCGAGGATACCGTCGCGGAAGCGCATCATGCCCTCCAGCTCCGCGGTGCGCTCGGCGACGCGGCGCTCGAGGCCGGCGCGCTCCGCCTCCAGGGCGGCGTGGGCGGCGGCGCGCTGGCGGCCGGCCCGGAGGAGGGCCAGGATGAGGAGGGTCTCCGCCGCGAGGAGGAGGCCGGCGGCCAGGATGGCGTAGCGGTAGCGGTAGAGGGGGCGGTCCGGCGCGCCGAGGAGGCGGGAGCCCGGGGGCAGGTCGGCCGGCGAAAGGCCGAAGCGCCGCGCGGCGGCGTAGTCGAAGACGGCCGTCGTCGGCGATTCGAGGACGAGGGGGATGTCCTCCGGCCTTTCGCCGCCGAGGACACGCAGGGCCAGGGCGGCGGCGGCGCGGCCCTGGTCCTCGCCCACGAGGAGGCGGCCGCCGACCACGCCGACGCCGCCCTCCACCTGGAAATCCCAGAAGCCGAAGCAGGGGAAGGGCGAAAAGCCGGCGACGAGCCGCGCGCTCTCGAGCCCCGTGACGGGCCGCCCGCCGCGGCTCTCCTTCACGTGGCCGAGGAGGAACACGAGGGTCTCGCGGGGAAGGACGGAGAGGCGGGCCGCGGCCTCGGAGGGCGGCAGGTCCTTGAGGAGGGCGATCTCGTAGCGGCCGCCGTAGCGCGGCAGGAGGGCGGTTTCCGCGGCCGCGAGGTTGCGGACGTTGCTGTCGTCTCCCGTGGAGACTAGAAAGGCGAGGACGCGGGTGCGGGGAAAGAGGGAGAGGGCCAGGTCGACGGTCGCGGAGAGGTCGAGGGCCTCGTTGACGCCGGCGAGGCCCTCAAGGCCGCGCAGGGCTGCCGGGTGGAGGTCGTTGTAGCCGAAGAAGACGATCGGAAGCCCATTGGGAGTGGGGGCGGCGGGCCGGGGCTCGGTGGGCTGGAGGGCGGGGGTCTGGAGGGCGGCCCTGAGGCCGAGGGCGAGGTCGAAGGCGGCGTTGTCCGCGGCGACGAGGAGGTCGAGGCGGTAGTCCGCGTACTTGCCGACGAGCTGCTCGGCGAAGGAGTCGCGGTGCCCCGCGCCGGGGAAACGGCGGCTGTCGAGGTATTCGGCGGAGATCTCG
The DNA here is from genome assembly GCA_036732745.1 of Spirochaetales bacterium. Lineage (GTDB taxonomy): Bacteria > Spirochaetota > Spirochaetia > Treponematales > Rectinemataceae > JAEUJG01. The sequence continues at coordinate 2,032 of DAINBW010000598.1, forward strand.
AGGTCGCGGCTCGACTCCGCGAGCGCGGCGCGGAAGCCCGCCTCCTCGCCGTCCCCCCAGGCGTTGCCGCGCTCGTAG
>DAINBW010000599.1:0-2101 GCA_036732745.1 Spirochaetales bacterium
CGAAAAGCGCCGCCTGGCCCTCGCGGGCGTCCTGGCCCTGGAGCCCGAGGCCCTCCTTCTCGACGAGCCGACGGCCGCCCTCGATCCGCCGACCAAGCTCGCAGTCCTCGACCTGATCCGTGGCCGCTCCCGCGCGGGGGCGACCGTCGCGATGGCCACGCACTCGATGGAGGAGGCCGCCGCGGCCGACCAACTCGCCGTCTTTTCCCGCGGACGCATCGCCGCCTTCGGACCGCCCGCCGAGCTGTTCTACGACCGCTACGATCCCGCCTGGGAGATCGGCCGACCCTTCGCCGCGGAGCTCGCCTTGGCCTTGGAGGCGCTCGGTCTGGGCGTCCTCTCCGGCGGCCGCCGCCCCTTGGACGAAGCGGGCCTCGCCGCCGCGCTCGCGGAGGCCTCGGCATGAAGGATCTCGAGTTTTTCCGGAACCTCTCGGTGGGGCAGTACGTCGACTCCGGCTCGCGCCTCCACCGCTTCGGCGCGGGCACCAAGTCCCTCTGGCTCTTAGCCCTCTCCCTTCTCGCGATCGCCGCGCCGAGCCCCCTCGGCGCGGGGCTTCCCTTCCTCCTCGCCCTCGCGATCGGCAAGGCCGCGGGCGTGCGGCCCGGCTTTCTCCTGCGGGGTCTCAAGCCCGCCCTGCCGGTCTTCGCCTTCGCCGCGGCGCTGCAGTTCCTCTTCGCCTGGCCGGGCGACGCCTCCCTCGTCCTCGTCGCGCTCGGCCCGCTTTCGGCGACGGCGCGCGAGGCCTACATAGCCCTGATGGTCGTCGTCCGCACCGCCTCGATGATCGTCGCCGTCGGCCTCTTCACCGCCCTCACCCCCGAGGGCGACGCCGCGCGCGCCGTGGAGGAGGGGCTGGCGCCGCTCGCGCGCCTCGGCCTTCCGGTGCACCGCCTGGCCCTCGCCGTCGCCACGGCGATCCGCTTCGTGCCCATCGTCGCCGCCGAGCTCGAGTCGGTGGTGAAGGCCCAGGCCTCCCGCGGCGCGCGCTTCGGCGCCAGCTCCGGCGGGCCCCTCGCCAAGGCGCGGGCCTACCTGCCGCTCTTCGTCCCCGTCACCGTCCGCGCCCTCGAGCGCGCGGAGCTCCTCGCCGAGGCCATGGAGGCCCGCTGCTACTCGGGCGAGGGGCGCAGCCGCCGCGCGCGGCCCGAAAAGGAAAAAGGAGAGGGGGCCGCGCGCGCCGCGGCGCTCCTCCTCGGCGCCGCCGCCCTCGCGGCGGACGCCCTCATTCTCGCTCCCCGGATTCGACCCTTCTAGGGCGGATACCGGGACAGGAGGTTTTCATGGCTCAAGGTTCCTCGCCCGTCCGCAAGGCCGTCGTGGCCGGCGCCCTCGGCGCCGTCTCGATCGCCCTCTTCCTCACGCCCTTCGGCTACATCCCCTGGATCGCCGGAGCCTCCCTCACCGTGATGCACGTGCCCGCCATCCTCGGCGCCGTGCTCGAGGGCCCCGTCGTCGGCATGATCGTCGGCGCCATCTTCGGCGCCACGAGCCTCGTCAAGGCGGCGACCGCGCCGCAGGGCCCGATCGACGTCTTCTTCACGAATCCCCTCGTCTCCATCCTGCCGCGCGTCGCCGTCGGCCTCGTCGCCTGGCTCGTCTTCCGCGCCTTCAGGGGCCGGCTCGCCGGCCTCGCCGCGGCCGCCGCCGGCGCCGTCGGCTCGCTCGCGAACACCGTCCTCGTCCTCGGCTTCCTCGTGCTCTTCGGCGCCCTGCCCCTGGCCGTGGCCGCCTCCGTCTTCGTGGCGAACGGCCTCGTGGAGGCCGTCGCCGCGGCCGTCCTCACCCTCGGCGTCGTCGCCGCCTGGCGCGGCGTCGGCGGCAAGGGCAAGGCGCGGCTCGCGGACGAGGACAAGTAGGATGCTCCTCGCGATCGACGCGCGGCCGCGCAGCGTGGCCGTCGGCATCCGCCCCCTCGCCGGCGGACCCTGGCTCGCCCTCAAGCGCTTCGGCGCCTCGAACGAGCGCAGCGCCGACGAATACGCCTTTCTCCTCGAGGCGACGGCGGAGGCGGCCTTCCGCGCCTTCGCCGCCGGCCCCGCGGGGGCAGGCGCGGGTTCAGGCGCGGGCGCGCCGATCGCGGCCAAGGTCGGCGAGGCTT
>DAINBW010000600.1:0-2099 GCA_036732745.1 Spirochaetales bacterium
CTCGACGTGCTGCGGCATCGCGTCGCGATCACCTACGAAGCCGAGGCGGAGGATCTGACGAGCGAGAAGATCGTGGAGAAGGTCTTCGCGACGCTACCTGTGTCCTGAGCCGCGGATGGAAACCGCGCGCGACATCCTCAAAAACGCCACGCTCTTCCTGCAGGAGGGCTCGCGCGCGGCCCTGGCCGGGCCGAACGGCGCCGGCAAGACGACCCTCATGCGCATCGTCGCCGGCGCGGTCGCCCCCGACTCCGGCGAGCGGGCCGTCACCAAGGGCGCCCGCGTCTCCTACCTGCCCCAGACCGGCGTCGTCCACGGCGACGGCAGCGTCTACGAGGAGGCCGAGCGGGCCTACGGCTTCGCCGCCGCCATGCTCGAGCGCCAGGAGGAGATCGGCCGCCTCCTCGAGGCCTCCACCTCCGACGGCGGCCAGACCGCCCGGCTCCTGGAGGAGCACGCCGCCATCCACGAGGCCGTGGAGGGCTCCGGCTACTTCCGCCGCCGCGAGCGGATCCGCGAGATCCTGGCGGGCCTCGGTTTCCGCGACGCCGACATGGACCGGCCCGCCCGCGAGTTCTCGGGCGGCTGGCAGATGCGCGTCGCCCTGGCCAAGATCCTCCTCGAAAGCCCGGACATCATGCTCCTCGACGAGCCGACGAATTACCTCGATCTCGAGGCGCGCGAGTGGCTCGAGGATCACCTCTCCAAGTTCCGGGGCGGCGTCCTCGTCGTCTCCCACGACCGCTACTTCCTGGACCGCACGGTCCGCGAGGTCTACGAGCTCTGGAACGGGAAGCTCAGCCGCTATCCCGGCACCTACTCCGCCTACGAAACCCGGCGCGCCCAGGAGCTGGAGGCCGTCTTCGAGGCTTGGGAGCGGCAGCAGGAGGAGATCCAGAAGCTCGAGGAGTTCATCCGCCGCTTCCGCTACCAGGCGACCAAGGCCTCCCTGGTGCAGAGCCGCGTGAAGCAGCTCGAGAAGATCGTCCCCATCGAGATCCCCGAGGGCATGAAGAAGATCCACTTCTCCTTCCCGCCCGCGCCCCATTCGGGCAAGGCGACGGTGAAGTGCCTCGGCGTGGGCAAGAGCTACGGCGCCAACCGCGTCCTCGACAAGCTGGACCTCGAGATCGAGCGGGGCATGAAGGTCGCCTTCGTCGGCCCGAACGGCGCCGGCAAGTCCACCCTGATGCGCCTCCTGGCCGGCACGGACCGGGAGTACGAGGGCGAGATCCGCTTCGGCTCCGGCGTCGAGGCCGCCTACTTCGCCCAGGACACGGCGGAGAAGATGGGCGGCGACGCGACGGTGGAGGAGACCGCGGAGGCGCTCTGTCCCTTCGACCTCCTGCCCAAGCTCAGGAACCTCCTAGGCGCCTTCCTCTTCCGCGGCGACGACGTCAACAAGCCCGTGCGCGTCCTCTCCGGCGGCGAGCGGAGCCGACTGGCCCTGCTGACCATGCTCCTCAAGCCGGCCAACCTCCTCATCCTGGACGAGCCGACGAACCACCTCGACCTCACCTCCAAGGACGTCCTCCTCGAGGCCCTCCGGGCCTTCCAGGGCACGGTCCTCTTCGTCTCCCACGACCGCGGCTTCATCGAGGAGCTCGCGGACCGCGTCCTTGAGCTCGAACCCGGCGAGCCCGCGCGCTGGTACGTCGGCGACTACGGCTACTACCTCGACAAGAAGGCCCTCCTGGCGGCGGAGGCCGCCGAGGCGGCGGGCGGCGCCCAACGCGCGCCCGGCGCCGGCCAGGGCGGCGCGGGCGCCTCCGCCGCCGGTTCCGCCGGCGCGGGCGCCGCGGCGGCGCCGGCTCCCGGCGAGGCCGCGCGGCCCCTGAGCTACGAGGAGGACAAGGCGCGCAAGGCGCGACTGCGCAAGCTCCAGAAGCGCGAGGAGGAGATCCTCTCCCGCCTGGAGGCCCTGGGCGGCCAGAAGGCGGCCTGCGAACGGGAAATGGGACTGCCGGCCAACTATTCCGACGGCGCCAAGATGCGCCGGCTCCAGGCCTCCTTGGACGAGCTCGAGCGCGAGGCCGAATCGCTCAACGCGGAGTGGGAAAAGGTAGCCGAGGAGCTCGCGGAGGCCTAGCCTGGCGCGG
>DAINBW010000601.1:0-2097 GCA_036732745.1 Spirochaetales bacterium
CCATTGTCAAGGAATATCGACGCTGGTGTCATTATTCGGACACGGAGGGGCCTCCGCGTCCCTTTTGGGGCGGGGGCGGGAGAAAATAAAAAGACAGTTGTGAGGGTTGGTGTCGCCGCGGGCGGGAGGGCGGAGCGGGGGGATGGCCGGCCGGCGCCGCCGCGCGCACCGGCCTTTCGGGACTACTCCTGGTCCTTTGCGTGCGCCCGGTACTGCCAGGCGAAGGCGACCGCAAAGGCGCCGAAGATGGCGGCGTTGAGCCAGCCGAGGGCGGGGAAGCCGTCAAAGAGGATGGAATAGACCGTGACGAGGGCGCCGGCCAGGGTCCAGAGCGTCTCCGCGGCGACGACGACGCGCACGCTTTCCCAACTCCGCGCCTTGTAGCCGAACCAAGAGCTCAGGCCCCAGCCCAACATCGCGGCGCCGACGAGGCGGAGGATGGCGGCGAAGGGCGGCGGCACCTCCAGGCCGTAGAGCGAAGCCGCCCAATCGGGCACCAGGAGAAAAGCCAGGCCGAGAACGGCCGCGACGGCGAGGTGAACGAGGAAGGTGGCGCGCAGCGACTTGGAAATCGAAGGTTCCATGAAATCCTCCTAGCGGACAGGAGGCCGGGCCGTGCCGGAAGACCGCCGGCCTTCGCCGGCCAAGCCGAATACCTAAAGTCTCTTTTTCCGGGCGCCCTTGGTCAAGAGTCGGGGGGAACGAGGGCGCGGCTTTGCATTTTCCCGCTGCGGGATTTATGCTGGTCGCATCGGGTCACAAGCGAGGCTTCCGTGTCCGTGACGGCCGCCCTGGTCCTCATCCTCATCAACGCCGGCTCGGCCTGGTTCTGGCTCGGCTGGCTCAAGCGTCGCGACATCTTCGCCGTGAAAAAAGGCCAGCGGAAGGTCGTGCCGCTCTTCGTCGTTCTCGGCATGCTGTCGGCGCCACTGTGCCTGCCGTTCTACGCCTACAGCCCCTGGAACTCGATGGTCGCCGGCGAGGTCCCCTTCGTCTTCCTCGTCAACGCCCCGAGCGAGGAGCTCGCCAAGTTCCTCGTCTTCCTCTTCCTGGCCAAGAAGGCGAAGTCCGTGAAGGATCCAGCGGACGCGGCGATCCAGGGCGCCTCCGTCGGCCTCGGCTTTGCCATCGTGGAGAACGTTCTGTATTCCCTCTGGATCGATCCGGTCGCCTTGCTCTTCCGGGCGACGGTCTGCGTGGCGGGTCACATGACCTGGACCGCCGTCTCGGCCTTCTCCTGGGGCGCGGCCGACTATTACTTCACGGGACGGAAGCCGCGGGGAGCCTGGGGCTACTCCGTGCTCGGCCTTTGCCTGGCCAGCCTCCTCCACGCCTTCTACAATTCGCTGCCCAATGGCGACGGCGGCGTCCTGCTCGTGATGTTCAACGCCGCCGCCTTCGCCGCGCTGGCCTCGGGCCTTTCGGATTCGGTCAAGCTTTCGCCCTATTACAATTTCCCCCTGGCGGATTGGCGGAAGGCCCTTGCCTGGGTCGAGCACGGGATCAACCGCGATCCGGGCAACTGGCTCCTCCGGCAGCGCCGCGGCATGTACCACCTCGCCGGCGGGCTTCTCGAAAACGCCAAGGAAGACTTCGAGGACGCCGCGGCCTTCGGCGGCGACGACTACCCGCTCGCCTGGCTTTCAGCGATCGGCCGCCACGAGGGCAAGCTGGGTTGGGAGGACCTGGCCGCCGCGATCCTGGGTCTTCCGCCGGCGCGGCGGGAGATCTTCGCCAGGTCCGCCAAGCGCGTGTTCGAACGGCTGCCGGCTGGGCGGCCGGTCGCGAAGGAAATCGCCGCGCTGGCCCTGCCGCCGCGCCCGGCGGCGCCGCGGCGGCGCTACGGGCCGAGCTGGGATGCGAAGCCGGGCGTCATGCTGCGGAGCACGGAAGGGAAGGCGCGGGCACGCGCCTTGCGGGATGGATCCGGTTCGGCCCGGGTTCGCCGGGCCGCGACGGCCGGGCGGAAGTTCACTGCCGCGCCGGGGCTCAGGGAGCGGCATTTCGCGGAGCGGAGGGCGCGGCGCGAGGCCCGCCTCGGGCTCTGAGCGCCACCGCCGGGCCGGGCTGCCGCCGGGCCCGGCCGCCACCGGGCCG
>DAINBW010000602.1:0-2094 GCA_036732745.1 Spirochaetales bacterium
AGACGATGCCGTTCGTGAAAAGGGGGTGGATGGAAACCGGTCGCCCCAGGACCTCCGCCCGCTCGCGGGGGACCAGGTCGATCTCGCGGGGAATGTCGCCGATCGAGAGCCGCGGAAGGAGGGCCACCCGCTCGGGCGGATCGCTCGCCTCCTGGGCTGCCCGCAGGCTCGCGCCGGCGGCGCGGATCGCCTCGCGCTCGGCCGCGCTGAAATTCGCGTCGCGGGCGTCGAGTCCGGCGCGGCGCTCCGCCTCGCGGCGCTCGAAAAGGCCGGGATCGGGGTAGGCCGTCACGGTCGAGCGGTGGGGATTTTTCGCGATCAGGCGGAGGGCGAGCTCCTCGAGATAGCGCGGATCGGCGGACATGCGCTCCCGGAGCGCGGCCATGGGCCGCTCGAAGGAGAGGGTCTCTTCGGGATGGGCGCCGTGGATCCAGCCGCGCATCGCCCGGTTTAGGAGGCGGAGGCCGAAGGTGCCGGCGCCGCGGCGGATCTCCCGGTTGGAAAAGGCGATGGAGTGGATGGCCGCTTCGAGGGCCTCGGGGGCGATGCCCTCGCGGGCCAGTCGCTCCAGCCGCTCCACGATGATCGTTTCGATCTTGGCCTCGTCGCCGCGCTTGGCCCCGCGCAGGCCCGCGGTGAAGATGGGCTGGCGGAAGCCCAGGTCCAGGCCGCAGTGGGGGGACAGATCCTCGCCGAGCCCCGAATCGCGGAGGGCCTTCGCCAGCGGCGAGCCGTCGTGGCCGAGCAGGATCTCGGAAAGGACCTCGAGCCCGAGCGACTCCGCGGCGTCCGCGGAAGGCGGCGCCAGCCAGTTCACGACGATGGAGGTCGTGCCCTCGGAGCCCTCGGAGGCGGGACAGGGGAGGCTGACGCGGAGGGGCTCCGCGAAGGGGCGCTCCAGCGGGAGTTCGGGCGCCGGAGCCCGCCGGGCAAAGGCCTTGCCCGGCTCGGAGCGGCTCAGGAAACGCTCCTCCAGGAAGGCGAGCTGGCGCTCCGTGTCGAAGTTGCCGTAGAGATACACCCTGCAGTTGGAGGGGTGGTAGCAGGAGGCCCAGTATTCCTTGAAGCCCTCGTAGTCGAGCTCGGGTATGGCCGCGGGATCGCCGCCGGAGTCGAAGGAGTAAGGATGGCCGGGCGTGAAGAGGCTGCGCATGGAGACCGTCGCCGTGAGCGAATCGGGAGAGGAATAGTCGCCGCGCATCTCGTTGTAGACGACGCCCTTCACCTCGAGCCTGCCCTCCTCGTCGTACTCGAGGTGGTGGGCCTCTTGCCGGAAGGTCTCCTCGGTGAGGCGGGGGAAGAACACCGCGTCCCCGTAGACGGAGAGCAGGTTGAAATAGTCCGCCTCGATCGCGCTCGCCGCGGGGTAGACGGTCCGGTCGGGATAGGTGAAGGCGTTGAGGAAGGTCGCGAGGCTGCGCCGGGCCATGACGAGGAAGGCGTCCTTGACCGGGTAGCGCTCGGAACCGCAGAGGACGGAATGTTCGACGATGTGGGAGACGCCCGTCCCGTCGCGCGGCGGCGTCCTGAAGGCGAAGGCGAAGGTGTTTTCCGGATCCTCCGAAACGAGGCGGTAGACCTCGAGGCCGGTGGCCTTGTGGCGGTAGAGGATTCCGCGGGCGCGGTACTCGGGCAGTTCGCGGTCGGTCAGGAGTTCGAAGGCGGGGTGCTGCGGTGTCATGGGGAGAGAATGGCCCTCGCGCTTGGTTGCGTCAACGGGGCGCGGAGCCGGTGGCGCGGCCGAAGAGCGGCGTTTCCCGCCCAAGTCGGCGTTTCCGGCCGCGGCGGGGCTTTTTCCGGCGGCCCAAGTTCGCTATCTTAGGTTCATGAGCATCGTGACAAAGACGGGCGACGAGGGGCTCACGAGCCTCTGGTCGGGCGAGCGGGTCTGGAAGGACGACATGCGGGTCGAGGCCTACGGGACGGTGGACGAACTCTCCTCCTTTCTCGGCCTGGCGCGGCACTCTTGCGCCCAGCCCGAGACGCTCGCGGCGATCGAGGCGGTCCAGCGGGACCTCGTGCGGGTGGCCGCCGAACTCGCCTCCCGAGGGCAGCCCTTCACCAAGCCCCTGGCCGCGGCCGACGAGGAGCGCC
>DAINBW010000603.1:0-2093 GCA_036732745.1 Spirochaetales bacterium
TGGCGAGGCGACGAGCCAGGCCGCGGAGCAGGTCGCCAAGACCACTGAGGCCCCGAAGGCCCGAGTTGCGGCCGCGCCGGCGGGGCGGAATCGGGCGGCGGGGTTCTTCCGGCCGCAGGAAGGGCGCGGTCCGGGGCCGGGGGCGCTGATCGCCGAGGGGCGAGCGGAACAGGGCCTCGGCGCCGAGCTCGAGGGGGCGGTCGGCGTAGCCCCGGCCGGCGGCGGTCGCGGGCCGGCGGGCCTCGGGGCCGATTTTCCGCGCGTTCGGGCGCTGGAAGGCGAGGGGACTCGCGCCCGAGTCGCGCGGGGCTGCTATGGGGAGGTAGGGACGGCGGCGTGCGACCTTCTGGCCGGTGATGATGCTTTCCATGGCGTTACTAGGTTTATCGACATTTGGGACCGAGGGCATTATAGTTACCGCCGACCCATGCGCCGACCCGCCGCCAAGACCGGAACCAGCCAACCCGGAGTCCTCAAGCCCGGAGTCCTCATCCTCCTCGCCCTGGCCCTGGCCGTCGCGGGCAAGACCTTCGTCGCCGATCTCGCCGTCGTCGAGGGGCGATCCATGCTGCCCGCCCTCGCGCAGGGCCAGGTGGTCTTCGTCCTCCGCTGCGCCTACGGCCTCCGCGCGCCCTTCCGCGGCGACTATCTCCTCCGCTGGGCCTCGCCCGAGCCGGGGCAGGTCGTCGCCGCGACGAGCCCGCGGGACGGCCGCCCCGTCGTGAAGCGGGTCGCCGCGGGCGGAGCTTCGGCGGATTCCGTCTATCTTCTCGGCGACAACGCCGCGGAATCCCTGGATTCGCGCGACTACGGCCCCGTGCCGGTTGAGTCCGTCGCGGGTAGAGTGCTATTCTGGTTCTGAGCTTTCCCATGACGAAAAGATCCAAGCGCTATTGGTGGGCGATCGGCGCGATCGGCGCCATGACCCTCGGTCTCATCGCCCGCTACGCCGTCCTCGCCGCGTCGGGCGCGCCCGAACTCGCCCGTCCCCCGGCGGAGACGGAGCGCGGCGCCATCCTCGACCGCGGCGGTCGACCCCTCGCCCTGGACGCGGCCCTCTACAACATCGCGGTCTGGCGCCCGGAGACCGAGGCCGCCGCCTTCGCCGCGGACGCTCCCCGCCTTGCCGCCCTCCTCGACCTGGACGCGGCGGAAATCGTCGAGCGCCGGGAAAAGGGCGAGAGCGACTTCTTCTACCTGAAGCGCCGCGTGACCCCCCAGGTCGCCCGCGGCATCCAGGACGGCAAGGCGGCCGGCGCCTTCGTCGGCGTCGTGGTGGAGAAGGTGGCCGGCCGCATCTATCCGGAAAAGCGCCTGGCCTCCCACCTCGTCGGCTTCGTCGGCGACGGGAACCGCGGCCTCGCGGGCGTCGAGAACAAGTACGAGGCCGACCTTTCGCCGAGCCCCGCTCCGGCCCCCGCCTCGGCCTCCGGCGTCGTCCGCGGCAACCAGGTCCTCCTCTCCATCGACTCCGCCCTCCAGTACTCCCTGGAGGAGATCGCGCGGAAGGCGATGACCGACACCGGGGCGGAGGCGGTCATGCTCCTCGCGGGCGACGCCCGGACGGGCGAGATCCTCTCCTACGTCGCGATGCCCGATTTCGATCCGAACGAGTACTACAAGTCCCCGGCGGAGACCTGGTCCGACTGGCCCTCGGTCTACGCCTACGAGCCGGGCTCCGTCTTCAAGGTCTTCACGACGGCGGCCGCGATGGACCTGGGCGGCATCGACCGCTCCACGACCTTCACCTGCGACGGCGCCTACCGCAGGAAGGCGCCCTCCGGCGAGGAGATCGTCATCAAGTGCCTCGGCGTCCACGGGACCGTCGACGTGGAGCGGATCCTCGAGCTTTCCTGCAACGCCGGCGCGGCCTATGTCGCCGACACCGTCCAGTCCCTCGACTTCTACGAACGGCTCACCGCCTTCGGCTTCGGCGCGCGCACCGGCGTCGCCCTGCCCGGCGAGAGCCCCGGCCTCCTCCGCGCGCCGTAACGGTACCTCCCGAGCCCGGAGGCGCGAGAAAGCGATTTCGATACGGGTCTGCGGGAGTCAGGGCGCTTCGGGCGCCCGCAAGCCGGACTCCTGCCGTTCGC
>DAINBW010000604.1:0-2084 GCA_036732745.1 Spirochaetales bacterium
GGTCGTCGCGCCAGATCACGCCGTGGCTCGGGGCGATCACGTCGACCGGCAGGTTGAGCGCCGTAACCTCCTCGATCTTCCTCGCCACGAGGGGGGAGAAGGGCGTGAGGATGTTGGCGTAGTACTTCACGCACTCGTCCCAGAGCTCGTCCTGGTCCACGAGGCCGTTGAAGAGGAGCTCGCTCGCGTAATGCTGGCCAAAGGCGTCGTTGGGAAAGAGCGTCGCGCCGCCCGCCAGGTAGGTGAACATGGAGTCAGGCCAGTGGAGCATCGGCGCCTCGACGAAGACGAGCTTCTTGCCGTTGCCGAGCTCCACGGAATCCCCGGTCTTCACGACGCGGAAGTCCCAGTCCTGGTGATAGTGCCCCTTGAGGGACTTGACCGCGTTGGCGGTGCAGTAGATCGGGAGGCCGGGGCGGCGCCTGAGGAGCTCGGGCAGGGCGCCCGAATGGTCGATCTCGGCGTGGTTCTGGACCATGAAATCGATGTTGGCGAGTCCGACCTCCGCCTCCAGGTTGTCGACGAACTCCTTGGCGAAGGGGAGCCAGACGGTGTCGATGAGCGCCGTCTTCTCCTCCCTGACGAGATAGGAGTTGTAGCTCGACCCCTTGTGGGTGGAGTACTCGCTCCCGTGGAATTTCTTGAGCTCCCAGTCGATCTTCCCGACCCAATGGACATTGCCGATCACGTGGCGCTTCATGCGAACCTCCTCGGATTCGATTTCAAGGGGGCGCCGACCGTTTCGGCGTCGTCTTCTGGGTTAAACTATACTGCATACCGGTCGACGGCGTTGTAACAGGGGTTACGGAATCCGAAACTGGCGCCGGGCCGCGGCGCCGCGACCCGGCGCCGAGGAAGTCTATGGCGCCACCGCGCGGAAGGCGGCTTCGAAGGCTTTCGCCTTCCCCCGGTCGATCATGAAACAGGGTGATGCGTGGAAGCGGCCTCCGACGCCGTCCAGGTCCCCATAGATGAGCTCCATGGCCATGAACGCGGGGAAGTTCTTGCCCTCGGAGGTCGTGATGCCGAAGGCGCCGGCCTCCTTGAAGCCGAATCGGGGATAGTATCCGGGATGGCCGAAGATGATGACCGAGCCGTGCCCGAGTCGGGCGGCCTTTCTCAGGGAATGCCTCAGCAAGGCCCCTCCGATTCCCTTGTTCTGGTGTCTGGGCGCCACGCTGAGCGGCCCGAATATCAACACCCGGTGGATGCCGCCGTCATGCCGCTCGACAAAGGCGCGGCTGTACATGATGTTGCCGACGATCTCTCCCTCCGCCTCCGCGACGAAATCCAGCTCGGGCAGGAAATCGGCCGAATCGCGCAGGGCATGAACCAGATAATGCTCGTCGCAGCCGATGCCCGACCGCTCGATGTTTTCCTCCTTCCAGAACGCCGCGCGGGTCAGCTCCTCCACGGTCCGCCGGTCTCCCTGCTTCTCAAGCCTGAATGTCAGATTCATGGTCGCTCCTTTTCGGTTGAACAATTCCGGTCCTTCCTTGGGGAAGTCCGGCTGGTAATCGCGCCCGCCGCAACATGCTCCAATGCGTCGTCCGCGTGCCGGGCAGACATCCGATCCAAACGACCTCGAAGCCGAATTTTTCATAGAACGCGACGTTGTTCGGATTGTGGGTTTCGAGATAGCAGGCTTCCCCCCGGCCGTCGAAATGGGCCAGGGCGGGTTCCATGAGCCGCTTGGAAAAGCCCTTGCCCTGGTGTTTCCGGTCCACGGCCACGGACAAGAGATACCAATGGGGCGACGTGATGACCCGATGGTGCAGCTCCTCGGAATAGTCGCCGTAGCGGCGCATCCGGTCGATGACGCCGGTATCCACCTTCTTCGCCAGGGAGAGGCCGCCGGACCTTAGGAACATCCAGGTCGTCGCGATGGAGCGCCCGGGCGGCATCCAGATCGCGACGCCCTCCGCCTCCCGGCCCGTCAGGTAGGCATGCCCGTAGCGCAGGCCCAGCCGGACCGAATAGCGGTGGATGTGCTTCGCCTTCTCCGTATCGTAGCGCGGTGAATCAAGGAGGTGCATGAGGCAGGGGTCGTCGGCGAAGGCGCCCGTAAGGGTGGCCACCGCGCG
>DAINBW010000605.1:0-2082 GCA_036732745.1 Spirochaetales bacterium
AATCGGTGATCATCCGCCGGGCAATGTCCGTTGCCCGCGTGAGGTCGTTGGACGCCCCGGTGGAAACGCGGCCAAAGGCGACCTCTTCCGCCGCGCGGCCGCCGAGGAGGACGTCGATCTGGCCGAGAAGCTCCTCCTCGGTGACGATGTAGCGGTCCTCGATCGGCAGCTGGAGGGTGTAGCCGAGGGCGCCGAAACCGCGCGGGACGATGGAGATCTTGCGGACCGGGTCGGCGCCCGGCGTGTGGGCCGCGGCCAGGGCATGGCCGGTCTCGTGGTAGGCGATGGTTTTCCGCTCGTTGACGTTCATCACCCGGCTTTTCTTCTCGAGGCCGGCGACCACCTTTTCTATCGCGGCGTCAAAGTCGCCGTGGAGGACCTTCTTGCGGCCGCCGCGGACGGCCAGGAGGGCGGCCTCGTTGACGATGTTGGCGAGGTCGGCGCCGGAGAAGCCCGGCGTGCCGCGGGCCACCTTGGCGAGGTCGACGGAGGGATCGAGCTTGACGGACTTGGCGTGGATCTTGAGGATGGCCTCCCGTCCGACGAGATCGGGCCGGTCCACGAGGACCTGGCGGTCGAAGCGGCCGGGGCGGAGGAGGGCGGGGTCGAGGACGTCGGGACGGTTCGTCGCCGCGAGGATGATGAGGCCGCTGGTCGCGTCAAAGCCGTCCATCTCGACGAGGAGCTGGTTCAGGGTCTGCTCCCGCTCGTCGTTGCCGCCGACGGGACCGGTGATGCGGCTCTTGCCGATCGCGTCGAGCTCGTCGATGAACACGATGCAGGGCGCCTTTTCGCGAGCCTGCTTGAAGAGGTCGCGCACCCGCGCCGCGCCGACGCCGACGAACATTTCCACGAAATCGGCGCCGCTCATGCGGAAGAAGGGCACGCCGGCCTCGCCGGCCACGGCGCGCGCGAGCAGGGTCTTGCCCGTTCCGGGCGGTCCGACCAGGAGGACGCCCTTGGGGATCTTGCCGCCGATGTCCGTGTATTTCTTCGGATTCTTGAGGAAGTCGACCACCTCGACCAGTTCCTCCTTGGCCTCGTCGACGCCGGCGACGTCGCCGAAGCGCGTCTTCACGTCCCCTTCGGCGACGATCGTCGCCTTGTTCTGGCCGAAGGCCAGGACGTTCGAGTTGGTGTTGCCGAGGCGCTTGAAGACGAGCCGCCAGATCAGGACCATGAAGGCGAGGGGCAGGATCCAGTTGAGGACGAAGGAAAGGACGGCGTTTCCCTCCCGCGAGGTGGCGGAATAGATGACGCCTTTTTCGTCGAGGAGGGCGGTGAACTCCGGATCGAAGACGGGCACGGTCTTGACCGGCGGCTTGGTGGAGTCCTGGCCGGGAAGGATCGTGACATTGCGCTTCGCCAGTTCCGTGTAGCCGGTATAGTAGTTCGTGTCCATGTCGACGCGCTTGATCTCGCCCGACTTGACCTTTTCCTTGAACGCCGAGTAAGGAATTATCGTATCGTCAGCCTGGAAAAGGAAATAATTGAACAACGTCACCGCCAGGATCATGACGACGATGTAGCCGAGCGAGAACTTGAATTGCCAGCCGCCGAAGGGCGACGAGGGCGGGATGGGAGCGCGGCCTCCTCCCTTGAGGGGCGGCTTGCTGCTCTTTTTGTTCCAGTCATTCTTGCTGCGGGGCATCGGTTTCTCCTTGCGGTACCTTTAAGGTAAGTATAATTCATCCGATCGGCTACCGTGCCGCCTTCCTTTGTCCTTCCTTGCCCGGATCCCCTTCCACTCGGGAGGCTTTGCGGCTATTTTTAGCTTGCTACCATGAAACGACGCAGCTTCAATCTTGCCTGGCGCGCGATCCTCGCCTTTACCCTCTTCGGCGTCCTCACCGCCTACCTGGGCATGGTCCTGGTCGGCACGCAGGCCTCGGCGAGTCTCGTTTCCACCTTTGAGCTTTTTTTCCGGGAGACGGCCTCCCAGCTCTTCCCGGCGAGGGACGAGGGCTCGCTCCGGTCCTTCCAGGAGCGGCCCGACCCCGCCGCGGCCGCGTTTTTCGCGTCGGCCACGCGGACGGCGGCGGCCTCCGACCGGATCGAAGCGCTCTCCTTCAGCCTCCGCCG
>DAINBW010000606.1:0-2080 GCA_036732745.1 Spirochaetales bacterium
GCGGCGCTGGACCTGGATCTCGGCGTGGAGGCCGCTGAACGCGAGCGCGTCCTCGTCGTGACGGAAAAAGGCCAGGGCAAACGCGGCTTCGTCGAGCGGCTCTACCCCGCCTTCCGCGCCGCGCCCGAGGCGGCCGCCGCCCTCGACCTCCGCTCCTACGAGCTCATCGTGCTCGACGGGCTCCCCATCGGCGGCCTCCCCGCGGCCCTCCGCGACGGGCTCCTCGAGGTGGCGCGCCGCGGGACCGGCTCCCTCCTCTTCGTCGCCGACTCGCCCGACTTCGGCAAGCGCGGCGACGATCCCGAGCTCGAGGCCCTCCTCCCGGCGACCCTCCTTCCGCGGAGCGTGAAGGACCTGCCCGACCTCGCGATCCTCCTCCTCATCGACGTCTCGGGCTCGATGTTCGGCGACAAGCTCTCCCTGGCCAAGGTCACCGGCCTCGAGCTCCTCAAGAACCTCAAGCCCGGGGACCGGGTGGGCATGCTCCTTTTCTCCGACGAACGCCGCTGGGTCTACGAATTCCAGCCCAACTCGAGCATCGTCGCGGCGCCGCTCCTGGAGCCGGTCCGGGCCAAGGGCGGCACCGACCTGGCCGCCGCGCTCTCCGAGGGACTGGACCGCCTGGCCGGCCTCGGCCTCAAGGAGCGCCATGTCGTCCTCGTCACCGACGGCGTCACGAAGCCCGCGGACTTCCAGGCCCTGGCGGACCGGGCCCGCGCGATAGGCGCCACCGTCTCCGCGATGGGCGTCGGCGAGGACGCCAACCGGGCCCTCCTCGAGCGGCTGGCCTTCCGCGCGGGGGGCCGCTACTACCGCGTCAAGGACGCGGACGAGATCCCCGGCCTCCTGTTCGAGGACCGCAAGAGCGCCGCGCGCCCGCCCTTCGACCAGGGCGCGATCCGGATCCTGGCCCTGAACGGCGCCCCCGTCGCGACGATAGGCGGCATGGCCCAGTACGCCGCCGCCGAGCCGGCCACCGTACTCTTCGCGAACGAGCTCGGCGACCCGCTCTTCGCCTCCCGCGAGCGCGGCAACCGGGCCGTCATGCTCTTCGCGAGCGACCTCTACGGCACCTACACGGGCGAGTTCTTCGCCAACCCCGAGGCGGCCGGCGCCGTCAAGGACCGGCTCGACGCCCTGTTCGCCGAACGCCCCCTCGAGGTCGCCGTCCTCGAGTCGCGCCGCGGCGCGTCGCTCTCCGTCGCGAGCGACGCCCTCGTCGCTCCCCGGCTCCTCCTGTCGCGCGCCGGAGCCTCCCCCGTGGAGCTGCCCTTCGAGCGGGCCGGGCCCGCGTCCTGGACCGTCCGCGCGACGCCCCCCGCGGACGGCCGGTGGCACGCCTCCATCCTGGATCGGGGCGCCGCCCTCGTCTCCTTCCCCCTCGCGGCCAATCCCGGCCTCGCGGGCGAGGAAGCCCGTTCGGAGCTCGCCTACCGCGCCTGGCGGACGCGATCCTCCCGCCCCTTGCGTTCCCCGGCGCCGTGGCTCTGCCTCTTCTTCGCCTCGAGCCTCGCGGCCACCGTCCTGCTGAGGATCAAGCGATGAGGCGCGCGGACCGCGCGCGGGCCGCGTTTCCCGCCGCCTTCCTGGCCGCGGCGGCATTCCTGGCCGGGCTCGCCGCCTGCGGGGTTTCGCCGTCCGGGCGGGACGAGGCCGCGCCCCGCGGAAGCCAGCCGCGCGTCGACACCGACGCGTTGTTCGCCATCGGCGACGGCCTCGCCAAGGACCTCCGCGCGACGGGCGGCCCCTTCCTCCCCTATCGCGTCTGCCGCCTGCGCCTTGAGCGGCCGAGCGGCATCCTCGGCGCCGTCGAGGTGCGCGCCATAGGCTGGGACGGCGGCGAGCGCCTCGCCTTCGCGGGCGGGGCCGAAGCCTTCGGCGAATCGCTCGACGCGGCCTTCTATCTCGACGAGGAATCGCGCGGCCTCCGCGTGAGCGCCGAGGGGCCGGGCGGCCCCGCCGTCCTCGTCCTCGACCTCGCCGCCGCCGAAAGGGCGAAGGGCGGCGCCTCGGAGGCCGAGCGGGGGCGCCGGGAAAGTATGCGCGCCCTGACGCCGCCCGTCGGCGTCTCGCCCCTCCG
>DAINBW010000607.1:0-2078 GCA_036732745.1 Spirochaetales bacterium
GGCAACCTCCCTCGATCCCTCGTCCAGCGCTGGTGGGATGAAGTTTTCGCGCCCTGTGTCTCCGAGGCCAGGCTCCTGGAAATCCTGCGGCCGAACCGCGAAGAGGGCGATTGGTCCCTCCTCACGACCCGAAAGATCGCGAGGAAGGCGAGCCTCATCAAGCTCCATTCGGGCAAGTTCTCGCTTACGGAAAACGGAAAGAGTCTCCTTGAGCGCAGGGATCTCGACGGAATTTATCGCCTGCTTTTCGTCGCCGGGGCGTGGAGCTTCGACTGGAACGAGGGCCGCGACGATTTCCGCTACCTCCATCCTCTCTCGCAGGACGGCTTCCTCTTCAACCTATACTTGTTCAGGAAACTCGCGGTCGATTGGATAGACGGGAAAACTCTTGTCGATGCCTGGTTGCGCGCCTTTCCGGCGGTGCTCTCCGAACTCGGCATCGAGAATGGAACGGATTGTTCGCCCTTCCTGAAAGCCACCTTCGAATACGGGCTGGTCTGGATGCCCTTGCGTCTGGGGCTTCTCGAGGAACGGCGAGGCCTTCGCAACCCGCAAGACAACCTGGCCCCGGCCGAATACCGGCTGAGTCCCGTCGCCTCGCGTCTTCTCGAGTGGCGCTTGTGATGAAGGCGGGACCGCCGTAGGGGGTCCCGCCGAATCTAGTTCCCCGCCTTTTTCTGCGGATACAGGAAGCGCTTGATCTTCTGGGTCGGCGTCTTCTCGAAGGGCTCACGCTGCGGCTCGACCTTCGCGATGCGCGAGAAGGAGGCGAGCTTCTCGTTCGTCTCCTTCTTGATGCGCTCGAGAAGTTGCGCGACGGCCCGCTCCGCGCCGTGGTAGGCCGAGCCCGCGGTCCGTCCCGCGGCGCCCGCGGCCTGGCCGGCCGACTCGACGGCGTGGCGCACCGCGAGGCCGGCCGCCTGGCCGAGGCGGAGGGCGGCCCGCTCGGCGCCCTCGATCCCGTCCTTCACGCAGCCCGCCAACTCCTCGATGATCTCCGGCTTGAGCTGGACCAGGGCCGTGATGCCCTCCTCGTCGCCGTAGACGAGGGATTCCGCGACATAGGGCGAGGCGTTGAGCAGGGCCTCCACCTCCTCGGGGTAGATGTTCTCGCCGGAAGCGCCGAGGATCATCGTCTTGAGTCGCCCGCGCACGAAGTAGCGGCCCTTCGCGTCGGCGTAGCCGAGATCGCCCGTGCGGAACCAGCCGTCCGCGGTGAAGGTCTCCGCGGTGCGGACGGAATCCTTGTAGTAGCCGGGGCCGACCATCGGGCCGCGGGCCTGGATCTCGCCGACGAGGAGCGAGGGGTCGTCGGCCGCGGGCTTGGGGTCGGCGATCCGCAGCTCCGCGCCGCGCAGGGGCGGTCCCGCCATCCTGGACTGCGTGCGTCCGACGGCCGCGGCCGCGATGATGGGCGCCGTCTCCGTGAGGCCGTAGCCGATCGCGTAGGGGAAGCGGGCGCGGAGGAGGAAGGCCTCCGTCTCGGGCTCGAGTGGGGCGCCGCCGACGCCGAAGAAGCGGATCCGCCCGCCGAAGGAGCGCATAAGCTTGCGGCCGGCGAGCCGCTCGAGGAGGGGGCGGAGGGGCCGGAACTTGTAGAGGGCGATCTTCTCGAGGCCGGGCTTCACGCCAGCGCGGTAGACCTTCTCGATGACGAGGGGCACGGAAAGGACGATCGTGGGCCTCACGGAGGCGAGGGCCGGCAGGAGGACCGAGGCCGAGGGCGGCCGGTCGAGGTAGCGGATCTGGGCGCCCGACATCATCGGGATGACGAAGCCGATCGTGTACTCGTAGGCGTGGGCGAGGGGCAGGATCGAAAGGAGCGTGTCGTTCGGGTCGAGGACGATGATGCTCCCGCAGCCGATGGCGTCCGCGAGGTAGTTGCGGTGCGTGAGCATGACGCCCTTGGAGAGGCCCGTCGTGCCCGAGGTGTAGACGATGGCCGCGAGGTCCGTGGACGCGACGGCGGGGGCGACGAAGGCGGCGGCCGCCGCCTCGAGCCCGGCGCCGGCTTCCGGCGCCGCAAGCTCCTCGATCGGGACGATGACGGGCAGGGGCCTGCCTTCAAGCTTTTTGCG
>DAINBW010000608.1:0-2072 GCA_036732745.1 Spirochaetales bacterium
GCCGTCCGAATAGGGAACATCCTCCAGTTCCTGCGGCAGACCGTCCCCCAGGACGGCGAGGAAGCGTTCGGTGAGGCCGCCGCCCCGCGCCTCGGGCCAGATCTCGTTGAATTCGCGGCCTTTGTCGCTTTCCAGCCGTACGCCGGTAATCCGTTCGGCCTGGGGATTCGCGTCCTCGAGGAATAGAAGGTCCGGAGGCTCGAAGCGGTAGACGAAAAAGCCCGAGGGGATGCACCGGACGATGTCCGCGGAGGTCTTGAGGGAGTCCGCGAGGGCATCTTCCTTTTCGCGTTCCTTCCGCCGCGCGTCGAAGAGGCGGAAGGCCATCTTGATGGAGGCGTCCAGGACGGTGATGCCCGAGTTCTTGACGACATAGCCGTAGGAGGTGATCCGCTCCGTCCTCTCGACGATCTCCGGTTCGGTGTGGCTTGAAAGGAACACCACCGGGAGATCGCGGGAGGCGAGGATGCGCCGGGCCGCCTCCGGCCCGTCGATGCCCCTGCCCAAGTCGACGTCCATGAGGACCAGGTCGATGTCGGGCGACGCGGAGGCTTCGTCGACCGCCGCCTCTCCGTTCGCCGCGACGCTGACCGCGTAGCCCCGCCGCTCGAGGGCAGACTTCTGACCCATCGCGAGGATGGTTTCATCCTCGACAAGCAGGATCGTCTTCAGGCCGTTGGTCATCGCGCCATCCTCGAGCCGTGGATTTCGGCCGGAACGGGGCGCCGCGGCCCTTCCCGCCACCACAAGCCTAGTCCAGCCGGGCGCCGGATGCAATCAAGGGCGCGTCACGCGCTTCCCTTCGCGCCGATCCCGTCCTACAATGCCCGGGCAGCGTATGCGTTTGCAAGGAGGAATCATGCGCCCGGCCTATGGCAACTTCATCGCGCCTTCGGGCTCCCTGGCCCGTTATGCGGCCGTCTCCGCCGCGCGGCTTCCCGAGCTCCGCGCCGAATACGGACGCTCGCTCGTCGGGGCGAGCGGCGAGCCCGCCTTCCGCGCCTACGTCGACACTCTCGGGCAGGGGCTTCCACCGGAGGCCGAAGGCGCCCGGACGATTCTCGCCTGTGTCGTTCCCGCGAGGCACGCGATCGCGCGCCTCCTCCTCGACGGCGGGAGCATCGAACTGCCGCTCCCCTCGGGGTACTGGGACGACGGGATCGCGAGCGCGGGCTTGGCGGCCCTTCTCCGGGAAGCGGCCGGGCTCAAACCCGAGGAGCGCCTGACGCCGGTCGGCGGCCATCTGCCCGCCAAACTCCTCGCCGCCAAGTGCGGCCTCGTCGCCTATGGCCGGAACGGCATATCCTACGCCGAGGGCCTCGGCAGCTCGATCGCGATCCGCGCATTCGCGACCGACGCCGAGTTCGCCGAGGCCGATTTCGGCGAAGTCCGCGCCCTCGACGCCTGCGCTTCCTGCCGGGCTTGCCGCGAGCGCTGTCCGACGGGCGCGATCAAGGCCTCCGGATTCGGCATCGACGCGGGACGTTGCCTGTCCCTCCACAACGAGGTTCCGGGCGGCTTCCCGCCCTCCGTCGGCGCGCGGACCCACAACGCCCTCATCGGCTGCCTTCGCTGCCAGGAGGCCTGCCCGGCGAACCGCTCCGCCCCGCCCGCCCTTCTCCTCGACGCGCTCGACGCGGAGGAAAGCGCGGCCCTTCTGGCTGGCGACTCAGACAGCCCCCGTTGCCCCTCGATCTCGGCGAAGCTTCGCCTGGGCGACCCGGGCGCCGCCGCCGCCTCGATGGAGGTCTATTCAAGAAACCTCCGACTGGTCCTCGCCGCCCGCGAGGCCGAGAGGCGGGACTAAGGCACGATCGAAGGTCCGCTTGTCTGGGTTTTTCGGCCCCTAGGGGAGTCGAGCTTCCGGGCCTCGGCGTCCTGCCTCGGCCCTCCAGCCCGCCTCGGGCGCTGGCGGCGAACATCCTGTTCGCCTTCCCTCGCTCCGCTCGGCGCGCCCTCGGGTTCGACTCCCCCAGGACAAAAAAAGCTCGAAGACCAACAGGTCTTCGAGCTTTTATAGCCCCTAGGGGAGTCGAACCCCTCTTTAAAGATTGAGAATCTTTTGTCCTAAC
>DAINBW010000609.1:0-2052 GCA_036732745.1 Spirochaetales bacterium
CGGCGAGGTCGCCGATCGCTGGGAGATGACGTATCCACTTCAGCTGGAGGCGAAGGCGCAGCCAGCCGCGAGCCTGCTGCGGTTCGAAGTGATGACCACGCCCGGGCGGCACCTCGGCGTTTTTCCGGAGGAGGCGGGACTGCGACCTGGAGGGCCGGAAGGATTCGGCGGAAAGCCTGAGGGGCACGCAAAGCTCGCAACCAGGGCAGGAAGGCCGGTAGAAGAGATAGCCGCTCCGGCGGAAGCCGACGGCCAGGAGTTCCTCGTAAATCGCGGGATCGATGGCGGCGACGAAAAATTCCTCCGTGCGCCAGCGCCGCCCCTCGAGATAGGGGCAGGCGCCGCAATCGCGCTCGCGCAACGACACTCGCATTCGCGTCTCAGGAGAATTCAGCGGGAAAATCCCCTTCGCGGCCGAATTCGGGATCCACGGCGTGGAGATACTCCAAGGCTTCCTGGGCGCATTTCTGGGCGTGCTCGTACCAGATCGCGTACAGCTCGGCGTCGAGGTGGCCCGGAAAGGGCGAACCCTCGATCTCGCTCATGAGCTGACGCAACAGGTCGATTCCTCGGGCGTCCATGGGGACTCCTTACAATGGAAGTTCCACGATGCGGGTGTCTCCGCGGCGGCTACGAAGCAATTGTACATCCTCCGCGCGGGAAATCAAGACGGAAGTGGCGGCGCCGTAGGCCTCCGCGAGGCGCCGCGCGGCTCCGCGGAGTTCGGGAGCGCCGGTCGCGAGGATGGCCGCCCGCTTGGCGCGGCGAAGATCGTCGTCGATGCCGTAGAGTTCGCGCTTCCAATCGTAAAAGCCGCGTTCCTCCGGCAGGAGGGGCTTCACGTCCTTTCCGGCCGCGCCGATCACCGCCTCCTCGGCCCTCCCGGCGTCGATCGCGGCGGTCGAGCCCTCGGCCCCCGCCGCGCGCAGGGCTTCCCCGAAGAAGACCAGGCTGTCGGCCGGGCTCGGGTCCCGGTAGGTTGAAAGAAGGAAAGCGCCTTCGAGGGGTTCGCCGTAGCAGCTCGCGCCGTAGGCTCCCCGCTTGACGCGGATCTCGTCCCACAAGGGACCGGTGGAGAGGTAGTGGGCGAGGATGGATTCGTGGACGTACTCGTCCGAGCCGAGGCGGGAGGCGGGCAGGGCCGCGGCCGCGTAGCCGACCTGGGCGGGAATGGCGTAGCCCTCGCTGCGGGCGGCCGGGTCGAGCGGGTAGGTGGAGCGCGGGGGCGGAAGCCCCGTCTCGGGCAGGGCGCCGAGCGAGGCTTCGAGGGCCGCCAATGCCGGCTGAAGGTCTTCCCGGCTCGCGGTGAGATTGAGGCGCAAGCCCTTTCTCGCGACGACGCTCCGCCGTAGCGCGTCGAGGAAGGCCGCGGCCTCCTCGACCTCGGCGGGGATGTCGGCGGGAGCGGGCCCCGAATCGGCCCGCGCGGCGGGATCGGCGGACCCGGCGGCCGACGCGGCGTCCGGGGTGGCCGAGCCCCTGCCGCGCAGGGCGCGCAGGAACTGGAGCTGGCTCGTCCCGCGCCAGAGTTCCTCGATGGCGAGCGCGTCGGAGAGGGGCGCGCCGGCTCGCGCCAGGGCAAAGGAGTTGCCCGCCGGCACGAAGGCGGAGACTACGTCGTTGCCCAGCTCGGCGAGGAGGTCGGCGACGCGGCGAAGATCGCCTGCGTCGG
Source organism: Spirochaetales bacterium (assembly GCA_036732745.1). GTDB lineage: Bacteria > Spirochaetota > Spirochaetia > Treponematales > Rectinemataceae > JAEUJG01. Next base: position 1,673 of record DAINBW010000609.1, read on the forward strand.
CGCCGGCGAGGAGGGCGGTCGCCAGCTCCAGGGCCGCCGGAAATTTCTCGGCCAGGGCCTTCAGGCGGAAGATCATGAAGGAGGCCGTCGGTTCGGCGACGTAGCGCGCGCCGTCGCCGGCCACGCGGCGGAGCGGGGTGCCCGAGTCCAGCATGGCGCCGAAGCCGCCGGCGTTGCGGGCGAGCCTTTCGGCGACCTTGTCGTAGGAAAGGCCGGGGAGCCCCGCGCTCGAGATGAAGCGCGAGAGCAGGGGAAGCCAGGGGAAGTCCTCCCGCGGCAGGGCGTCGAGGGGGAAAGCCAGCTCGAGATAGACGATGCCGTTCGTAAAAAGGGGGTGGATGGAAACCGGTCGCCCCAGGACCTCCGCCCGCTCGCGGGGG
>DAINBW010000610.1:0-2046 GCA_036732745.1 Spirochaetales bacterium
CGTCTCCCGTGGCGCCCGCGGCTGAGGCGCCCGCCGCCAAGCCGCCCTTGCCCGATTCCGACCCCGCTCGTCCCCGCGCCGCTTCCCGCGCGTGGGCCAGCGCGGCCTCGTAGGCCTCCGGCGCGGCTTTCCTGGCAAGCGCCTCGAGCTCGGCCCAGCCGAGGACGCGTGGGACGCGGTCGGGGGGCGCGGCGGCGACGCCCGACCGCCGCGCGTAGGCTTCGGCCCGCCCGCGCAGGAGCGAGAGCGCGGCCTCCATGGCCTCCATCGCGGCGCCCGCGACAGCCGCCAGCGCCTCCTCGGGGCCCGTTTCGTGCGTGAGGAGGTTGAGCGACACGAAGGCGGCCCCCGGCGTCGTCACGTCGTAATGGTCGCGGGTATCGCGCGCGTAGAGGACCGTCGGCGGGGGCGGGGGCTCGGCGCCGCGCCCGTCGCCGCCCGCGTACGAGCCGGAGCCGTCCTCCGGCAGGAACTCCGTCGAGCACTCGACCCGGCGAGTGAACTCCGCGGCGAGGAGGGCGGCGTTCACCCCGTCGAAGGGCGCGCCCGCGTGGCTCGGCCTTCCGAGGAACAGCGCGAAGGGATGGAGCTTCCCGACGCTGCCGAGGAAGGCCGCGCGGGCCGCCTCGCCGTCGCCCTGGTCGACGGCGGCGTCGAGGTTGATGGCGAGCCGCGCCTCGAGGCCCCACTCCGCGAGGAGCTCCGGCAGGGCGCGCAGGGCCGAGAGCATCCCGCGCGAGGAGCCCTCCTCATCGGGCACCGCGAGGAAGAGCGCGGCTCCGCGGCCTTTTCCCGCGCCCTTGTCGGCGGCTTCGGACGCGGAAAGCCCGGCGGCGAAGTCCTCGAGGACCGCGATGCCCGCGGCGAGTCCCGCCTTCATGTCGAGGAGGCCGCGTCCCGGGAGGAACTCCCCGGAGGCGAGGTCGCGGAGCGCCCGCGCCTCCGTCTCGCCGAGCGCCTCGCCCCGGGCCGCCGCGTCGCGCTCCTCCGCCCGGAGGGCGGCGACGAGCCGCGGGGCGAGTTCCTCGGGCTCGAAGGCGAAGGGTTCGAGCGGGCCGTAGCATTCGGTTGACACGACGTCGTAATGGCCCGTGAGGATCACCGCCGCTCCCGAGCCCGCGGCGGCCGCGAGGGCGTAGCGCTCGCGCTCGTCGTCGCAGGTGCGGATGAGGCGGAGCCGCTCGGGATGGCTGCGGAAGTAGGGGAAGGTGGCGAGGAAGTCGCGGAGGAAGGGCGCGAAGCGCGTCTCGCCCTCGGTGTCGGTGACGCTTGGAAAACGGGTCAGGGCGAGGGCGATCTCCCTCGTGCGCGCGGTGTCCATGTCCCGAGTATAGCCGCCGCGGGAGCTCCGGTACATCCGCCGGGCCGCGCCCTCGGGCCGTGGAAATGGGGGGTAGCGGAGGACACCCGGGGGCGCGGAAGGCGAAAAAAGCCAGTTTTGCGCGTGCGAAACTGGCGCCGCGGGGCGAAACCGCGCCGCCGGGGGCCGGAGCGAGGGGGGGCAGCGGGAGGCCCGGCGCCGGGCCCGCGCGGGGCGGCGCCCGGACGCGGGGGCGGCGCCCCCCCCTTGGTCCTTTTACTCTTTAGGCTTCAGCCGGCTTGGGGCCGGCGGCGAGGTTGCGCACCCAGCGGCCCTTGCGGAGCCACCAGGCGGCGACGAGGGCCTTGGGGATGTCGGAGATCTTGGCGAGGGCGAAGAGGGCGACGGGGCCGAGGGGGGTGAGCAGGGCGATCGCGAAGGCCGCGGGGATGAAGACGACGTAGGTCACGCCGACGTCGACCCAGACGCCCATCAGCGTGTCGCCGCCGGCGCGCGAGACGGCGAACTGCGCGTTGAGGAGGCACCAGAGGGGCAGGTAGCCCGCGATCACGAAGACGAGGCCGCGCGTGACGACCTGGGCGTCGGCGGTGAGGTTGCCGAAGACGAGGGGGACCGCGAGGGTCGCCGCCGCGGCGGCGACGGCGCCGGCCGCGCCGAAGAAGACCGAGCCCGACATGATCCAGCGCGCCTTGAGCCGGCCCTCGTCGAGCTTGCCCGCGCCGAGG